>JASLCW010000399.1 GCA_030151765.1 Marmoricola sp. | reverse complement strand
AACGCGACGGGTTCCTGCGCCTGCGGCGACAGCTTCCACTGAGACATTGCGAAGGGGCCCTGCGGATGCTTGATCCGCAGGGCCCCTTCGCGTTTCTGATGGCTGTCAGTCGAAGAGCCGCCCGGCGAACTTCGCGGCCGAGTCGGTGACGTCGATCGCCGCCCGGGCAACGCGGCGCGGGGCGCGCAGTACCGCGTCCGTTGCGGCGCCGGGGACGGAGACGACCCGTGCGGCGGCCTGGGCGAGGTGGCTCTCCAGGCGGCAGGCGGAGGCATTGCGAGCCATCTCCGCGGGCTCGTCGGCGTCGTCGTAGGCGCGTCGTTCGGGAGCCGCTGAGGAGGCGGCAGGATCGGTCTTCGCGGTCATGTTTTCGACGTTATTGGCTACTCCCGGGTACTTCGAGCTCTACCAGTGGGTAGTCTCTGCGCCTGTGCCTCTGCTGATCGCCGGATCCATTGCCACCGACCACCTGATGTCCTTCCAGGGGAAGTTCGCCGACTCACTCGTCGTCGAGCAACTCGACAAGCTGTCGGTCTCCTTCCTGGTGCAGGACCTCGAGATCCGCCGTGGGGGAGTGGCGCCGAACATCTGCTTCGGCCTCGCCCAGCTCGGGCTCAATCCCGTGCTCGTCGGTTCGGCGGGCGAGGACTTCGCCGACTACCGCTCCTGGCTCGAGCGCCACGGCGTCGACTGCGAGTCGGTCCGCATCTCCGAGGCACTGCACACCGCGCGCTTCGTGTGTACGACGGACACCACGATGGCGCAGTTCGCCTCCTTCTACCCCGGTGCGATGAGCGAGGCCCGGCTGATCGAGCTCGAGCCGATCGTGAGCCGCGTCGGTGCGCCCGACTACGTGCTCATCGGTGCCGACGACCCCGACGGGATGCTCCGGCACACCGAGGAGTGCCGCCAGCGCGGCTACCGCTTCATCGCCGACCCGAGCCAGCAGCTCGCCTTCGGCGAGGGTGAGCTGATCCGCAAGCTCATCGACGGTGCCGCGATCCTGTTCAGCAACGAGTACGAGTCGCACCTGATCACCGAGAAGACCGGCTGGAGCGCCGAGGACGTGCTCGGCCGGGTCGGCACCCAGGTGACGACCCTCGGCGCCTACGGCGTCCGGATCACGCGTCAGGGCGAGGAGCCGATCGTCGTACCGGCGGTCACCGGCGTCGAGGCGGTCGAGCCGACCGGTGTCGGCGATGCCTTCCGCGGCGGCTTCCTGGCCGCGTCCGCCTGGGGCCTCGGCCTGGAGCGCGCCGCCCAGGTCGGCTGCGTCCTGGCTGCCTATGTCGTGGAGACGGTGGGCACCCAGGAGTACACCTTCACCCACCAGGAGTTCGTGGCCCGGGTGCGGGCGTCGTACGGCGACCTCGCGGCGGACGAGCTCGCCACGGTGGTCAACTGAGCCTCCTGACGAGGTAGCGGTCGGCCTCGCCGCCGAGGTACTCCTGGCCGCGCATGCGGCACCACGCGGGGATGTCGACGGCTGCCGCGAGGTCGTCGGCCAGTACGGCGACCACCTCGCCGATCGCCACGTCCCCGATGTGGCGACCCAGTTCGATCACCGGCCGCGGGCAGGGCATGCCCAGGCAGTCGAGTTCGAGTGCCGGGTCGCCCATCAGAGTCCTGCCTCCGCGCGCAGGTCCGCGATCGCGCCCGGAAGAACCGCGAGGAAGCGGTCGATGTCCGCCTCCGTCGTGGCGTCGTCGACCGAGAGCCGCACATTGCCGTGGGTGAGCGCGCCCATCGCGGCCAGCACGTGGCTGGGCCGCAAGGTGCTCGCCGTACAGGCGGAGCCGGAGGCGACCGCGAAGCCGCGCCGGTCCAGCTCGGTGACCAGTGCCTCGCCGTCGACGTACAGGCAGGAGAAGGTCACCAGATGGGGTAGCCGGTCGGCGGGATCCCCGACCACGTCGATGTCCTCGATCTCGGCCACGGAGCGCCGTACCCGGTCGATCAGCGCCCGCTGACGCGCGCGGCCGGTGTCGTCGGCGACGACCTCGGCCAGGGCGGCCGCGGCAGCCAGGGCGCCGGGCACGTTCTCGAAGCCGGTGGCGCGCTCGTCGCCGCGGTCGTCGGCCGGGAAGGGCGGTCGCCACCGGGCGGCCTTGCGTACGACGAGCACCCCGACCCCGGCCGGCCCGCCCCACTTGTGTGCGGACAGGGCGAGCGCGTCCCAGCGACGGGGGAGCGCGAGCCGGCCGCCCGATGCGCAGGCGTCCACGAAGACGGCGCCCTCGTGGCCGGCGGTGACCTCGTCGACGTGCTGGACGGTGCCGACCTCGTGATTGGCGCTCTGCACGGCGAGGACATCGCAGTCGGCCGGCACGGTGCCGGGGAGGACCCGCCCGGTCGCGTCGACCGGGATGGTCCGGAAGTGCCCGCCGCGCTCGGCGTGCCATTCGCCGGCGTGCATGACCGCGTTGTGCTCCACGGCCGAGGCGGCGATGCGGGCACCCGGGCGGGCAAGGCCCAGCACGCCCAGGTGACAGGCGCGGGTGCCGGAGCTGGTGAAGGTGACCTCGTCGGCCCGGACCCCGAGGCTCTCGGCGACCGACGCGCGGGCGTTCTCGAGGATCAGCTGCGCACGCCGTCCGGCCTGGTGGAGACGCCGCGGATCGGCGTACCCGGCGGTCAGGGCGCGCTCCAGGATCGCCCGCGCGGCGGGGTGCAGGGGCATGCTCGACGCGCTGTCGAGATAGGCCTCCCCGGGGGCGTCGTCACGGGCGTCCTCAGCTGGGGGATTGGTCACACCGGGAACTTACCGCCGACCTGTGCCACAACCACCCCTCGCCCGGTAGTAGGGTGCGCATGTCTGCAGAAGCGATTTGAAGAGAAAGGGCTCTTTCGTGAGTCTGCTCCCCAAGCGCGCCCGCGTCACCTTGTTCGGTGTGTTGGCCGTGTCGGCACTGCTCCTCAGCGGCTGCTCGTCCGCCACCCTGGACGAGTGGAAGCGCGGTGCGATGCCCGACCCCCGGTCCTCGGAGGGTACGAACATCCTGACCCTGTGGCAGTGGGCCTGGGTGGCCGCGCTGATCACCGGTGTCATCGTCTGGGGACTCATCTTCTACGCCGCCTGGCGCTTCCGCCGGCGCAGCGACGACGAGATCCCCGTCCAGACCCGCTACAACCTGCCGATCGAGATCTTCTACACGATCGCGCCGGTCATGATGGTCATCGTCTTCTTCTTCTTCACCGTGAAGGCCCAGAACGACAGCCTGCACGACTTCGACGCGAAGAACCCGCCGGACACCGTCATCACGGTGGTGGGTCAGCAGTGGTCGTGGACCTTCAACTACAACCTGACGGCGAACCCCGACTACAAGCAGGGTTCGCTCAACCCGGGCAAGCAGTTCATTCCTGCCTCGACCACGCTCGGGAACGACCAGGTCGTCCACGACTTCGGCACCACCGCCAAGCGCCCCACGCTGTGGCTGCCGCTGGGCAAGAAGGTGCAGTTCCACCTCTACTCGCCCGATGTCATCCACTCCTTCTGGTCGACGGACTTCCTCTTCAAGATGGACGTCGTACCGGGTCGGGACAACCAGTTCGGCGTGATCCCGACCGTCGAAGGCACCTTTGAAGGGCGCTGTGCCGAGCTCTGCGGTCTCTATCACTCGCGGATGCTCTTCAACGTCAAGGTGGTGTCGCCGGAGGAGTACTCCGCGCACATCGCCGAACTCGCCAAGTCCGACCAGACCAACGGCCCCGCACTCGGTAACAGCGGCGTCAACGAACAGCCTGGTCTCGAGAACACCACCGGAGGAGAACAGTGACCGCCGTCTCCGACCCGTCACAGAACGTGGCGTCGCCGAAGCCTTCTCTCGGCACGCAGGTGGTGCGGATCCTCACGACCACCGACCACAAGCTGATCGGCAAGCTGTACCTGGCGACCTCGTTCGCCTGGTTCATCGTCGGCGGCATCATGGCGCTGCTGATCCGCTCCGAGCTCGCCTTCCCGGGCCAGCAGATCGTCAACGATGAGACCTACAACCAGCTGTTCACGATGCACGGCACGATCATGCTGCTGCTCTTCGCGACGCCGCTCTTCTTCGGATTCGGCAACGCGATCATGCCGCTGCAGATCGGTGCGCCCGACGTCGCCTTCCCGCGACTCAACATGTTCTCGTACTGGCTCTTCCTCTTCGGTGGCCTGATCGCGGCCTCCGGCTTCCTGTCCCCGCAGGGTGCCGCCGACTTCGGCTGGTTCGCCTATTCGCCGCTCTCCGACGCCGTGCACTCGCCCGGCGTGGGCGGTGACCTGTGGATCATGGGTCTCTGGATGGCCGGTCTGGGCACGATCCTCGGTGCCGTCAACTTCATCACCACGATCATCTGCATGCGCGCGCCCGGCATGACCCTGTTCCGGATGCCGATCTTCGTGTGGAACACGCTGGTGACCTCGCTGCTGGTGCTGATCGCCTTCCC
>JASLCW010000394.1 GCA_030151765.1 Marmoricola sp. | reverse complement strand
GATCCGCTCGGTGACGAAGTTCTGCGCGATGTAGTAGAAGCCGTGGTTCTCCTGGCCGACGAGATTGCCGAGCGGAACCCGGACATCGACGTACGACAGCTCTCCGGTGTCAGAGGCGAGCCAACCCATCTTGTCCAGCTTGCGCGAGACGGTGAATCCCGGCGTGCCCTTGGGCACCACGATCATCGAGATGCCGTGGGCGCCCGCCTCGCCCGTGCGTACGGCGGTCGTCACGAAGTCGCCACGCACACTGGAGGTGATGAAGGTCTTGGCGCCGTTGATCACCCAGTGATCGCCGTCGCGCACCGCCTTCGTGGTGATGCTCGCAACATCCGAGCCGGTGCCCGGCTCGGTGACCGCCATCGAACCGATCAGGTCGCCGGCCAGCGTCGGCCGCACCCACGTGTCGATCAGTTCGGCCGAGCCGTTCTGGATGATGTGCGGGATCGCGATGCCGTGCGTGAAGGCCGAGGCCATCGCACCACCGGACCAGCCGGCCTCCATGAAGCCCTCCTGGGCGGCACAGATGTCGATCAGCGAACCACCGTCGCCACCGACCTCCTCGGCGACACCGACGCCCAACAGGCCGGCGGCAGCAAGCTTCTTCTGAAGTTCGCGGGGCAATTCGCCGTCGCGCTCCCACTGGTCGAGGTACGGCGTCACCTCGCGTCTGGTGAACTCGATCGCCGAGTTCTTCAGCGCCAGCTGCTCCTCGGTCCAGCCGTGGTTGAAGGACGTCATGCGATGAGCTCCTCGGGAATGTCGACGACGCGCGAGCGCAACCACTCGCCGAGCGCCTTGGCCTGCGGATCGAAACGGGACGTGGCCGCGACACCGGCACCGAGCACGCCGCGCACCAACACGTTGACACCGCCCAGGTTGGGCAGCGGGTAGACCTCGACGTCGAGATCGGCGGCCTCGGGCATCAGCTGCCTGATCCGCTCGGGAGTGATCTCGGCGAGCAGCCAGGCGGCACGCTCCGGCCGGTGCGGCTCGTCGTTGCGCACCCACAGGCCGATGTTCGCGTCGCCGCCCTTGTCGCCGGAGCGGGCGTGCACGAAGGTGCCCAGCGGCAGTCGGGTCGTCGGACCCGAGACGGGCTCACTCGTCGCCGGAACCGCCTGCTCGGGCACCGGACCGGTCGCGGGATCGGTGATCACCTCGCGACGACCGTCGGCATGAACGACGGTGTGCTCCACCAGCGCGCGATCGACGTACTCCGGGCGATAGACGCCGTACGGCGTGCCCGATGCCGGCGGTCGGGTCACCGCGAATCCCGGGTACGACGCGAGCGCCAGCTCGATGATCGGGGCGGTCAGCCCCTTGCCCACCGGGTCGGGCTGCGGGTCGAAGGCGTTGACCCGCAGCAGCACGGACCCGGCCTCCTCGGTGGGCGCGTCCGCGGGTGGCAGCACCGTCTGCGACCACTCCAGCCGAGCGGGCGGATTTGCGGCCAGCGCATCGCCGATCTGCTGCTTGATCCAGTCGACCTTGGCCTCGGCATCGAGACCGGTGATCACGAACTCGGCACTGTTGCGGAAGCCGCCCAGGTAGTTGAGGCAGACCTTGAGCTTCTCGGGCGGCTCGCTGCCGCTGACGCCGGTGATCGAAACGCGGTTATCCCCCTGCTGGGCAAGGGCGATCGACGACAGGTCGACGGTGACGTCGGGGTTGAGATAGCGCGTCGTCTGGATCTCGTAGACCAGCTGCGCGGTGACCGTGTCGACGGTGACGGCACCGCCGGTGTCGGCATTCTTGGTGATCACGGTCGACCCGTCGGCCGCGATCTCCGCGATCGGGAATCCCAATGGGCGCCGGCGATTCGGCAGCGTGAGGAAGCCGCTGAAGTTCCCGCCGGTGGCCTGGGTGCCGCATTCGATGACATGTCCGGCCACGACCGCGCCGGCGAGTTCGTCGTACGACGCGGGTGACCAGCCGAAAGCGTGGATCGCCGGCCCGACGACGACCGAGGCATCCGTGACCCGTCCGGTCACGACGACATCGGCGCCATCGGCGAGAGCAGCCGCGATGCCGAAGCCGCCGAGATAGGCATTGGCGGTCAGCGGATCGCCGTACTCACTGGGGAAGGCGACCTTCCCGCGCAGGTCGTCCCCCTCGACGTGCGCGATCTTCGCGTCCAGCCCGAGTCCGGCCGCGACCTCGCGCAACCGGGTGGCGAGTGCGGCCGGGTTGAGGCCGCCGGCATTGCTGACCAGCTTCACACCGCGCTCGAGGGCGAGGCCGAGGCACTGCTCGACCTGCTTCACATAGGTGCGCGCATAGCCGAGGTTCGGATCCTTGAAGGTGTCCTTGCCCAGGATCAGCATGGTCAGCTCGGCGAGGTAGTCGCCGGTGAGGTAGTCGAGCTCTCCGCCTTCGAGCATCTCCCGCATCGCCGACAGGCGGTCGCCGTAGAAGCCGGAGCAGTTGCCGACGCGAATCACACTCACGGCTTGCTCCCCACCGGCGCCCGGCCCTCACCGCTCGGTCCGGCGAAGGCCTGGGCGATCCGCAGCCAGGTGGCGGCATCCTCGCCTTCGGCGACCAGGTCGAGGTCCTCGACGTGGCGGCGCTGGGTCACTCGTAGGCAGAAGTCGTACGCCGGTCCGCGCACCGACTGTGCGGAATCCTCAGGTCCCCAGGTCCAGACCGCCCCCGACGGCGCGGTCAGCTCGACCCGGATCTCCGCGGTGGGAGCCTCCAGCCCGTTGTTGGCGAAGGCGAAGCCCCGGGTCCGCACCCCGATGTGCGCCACATGCCGGATCCGGTCGGTCGGCGTGACCGCGATCTCCAGCGCCTCGGCGACGTCGAGGGCGTGCGCCCAGGTCTCCATGTAGCGCGCGGTCGCCATCGAGGTCGGGCTCATCGGCGGGCCGAACCACGGCAGCTTCTCCCCCGCCGGGAAGGCTCGCAAGGCAGCGGCCAGCGCCGGGCGCGAGGCCCGCCAACGCTGCAGCAACTCGGCCGATGCCACGGCGCCACCCTCCAGCGCACAGGTGTCGACGAAGCCACTCGGATTCGCGATCGCCTGCAGGACCAGTGCGTCCCAGGCCTCCTTGTCGGTGGCCGCGGCGACCGCCACCTCGTCGGTCCAGGCCAGGTGCGCGACCTGGGTCGCGATGTCCCAGCCCTCGGCCGGCGTGGGCCGCCGCCAGGCTTCATCGGGGAGCCCGGCGACCAGGGACTCGAGCTGAGCTCCCTCCGCGGCCAGATCCGCGAGAACGTCGTCCAAAACACTCATCGGGAGAGCTCCTCGTCCAATACCTCGGCCCACTGCCGCAGGATGCGGCGACGACGGGCGCGGTCGTCACTGATCGTGTTCGCCAGGCCCAGGCCGCGGACCATGTCGAGGGTGGCCTGGACGAGTTCGCGATTGCCGGGCTTCGACTCGTCGACCTCGAGCAGCTGCACCGTCAGGCGATGCGTCTCCCGGCCGGTCTTCTTCTCCAAGGGCGCGACGGCAGCGCGCAGCGCCTCGTCCGAGCGGGCCGCCACCCAGAGCTCGAGCGCGGCACTGAAGACCGGTCCCGCGAAGTGCTCCGCGAGCATGTCGAGCACCGCGAAGGTGCGGCCCTCGCCCTCGGGGAGCGCGCCCGCGCCGGCCGCCAGTTCCTCGCCGCGAGCACGAGCGAGGTGCTCGACCGCAGCCAGGACGAGGTCGAACTTCTGCGGGAAGTGATGCAGCTGTGCGCCCCGGGACACTCCGGCGCGCTCGGAGACGGTCGTGGTCGACGTACCCGCGTAGCCGAGCTCGACCAGGCATTCCACGGTCGCCTCGAGCAGTCGCTGCCGCATGAGACGGGTGCGCTCCTCCTGGGGCACGCGGGTGGTGGTCACCCGCCCACCATGCCGCCGAACAAACAAACAGTCAAGACTGCTTTTAAATATCGGTACGACGAGGCCGCAGCGCCGCGACCCCGGGTAGAACCCCTAGGCTGGCGGGCAGTCGACATGAACGAGGGACACCGATGACCGACGCACCCACGCCACCCGAGCCCATCCAGCCGGATCCGAACCAGTCACCGACGTACCCGACCGCGCCGCCGGTCTACAACCCCACGTCGTACGGCGCCCCGGCGCGCGACGAGTTCCATCAGCCGGTCGACCCCGCCGGTCTGCCGACGACGGCCTATGCCCACTGGGGTCAGCGGGTCGCCGCCTACCTGGTCGACAGCATCGTGCCGCTGCCCTTCTACGCGGTCAGCGGCATCGGCATCGTCGTGATGTTCGCCGGCATGCGCAGCAGCTACGACGCCGCGGGCAACGAGGTCCTGCACATCAATGCGACCGGATGGATCGGCATCCTGATCGCCGTCGCCGGCTATCTCGGTGCGATCGCCTTCGCGATCTGGAACATCGTCTTCCGTCAGGGCCGCACCGGCTGGAGCATCGGCAAGAAGGTGATGGGCATCCGGCTGGTGAACCTGCACACCGGCCAGCCGATGGGCGCGGGCCTCTGTTTCGTCCGCCAGCTGGCGCACTTCGTCGACGGCATCGCCTGCTACATCGGCTATCTCTGGCCGCTCTGGGACGAGCGTCGCCAGACCTTCGCGGACAAGATCATGTCCACCGTGGTCGTCCCGGCCGCGGAGCCGAAGAAGTAGGGATTTCCAGCATTCCCGGCTATTGACGGAGGCGCTCCGGCAGGAGTGGAGTGGATCCGGCGTTCTTGCGCCACTTCACGATCTGAAGGAGCTTCATGTCCCGTCATTTCCGTACCGCCAACTCGGTGGTGGTCGTGGCCGCGCTCGGCGCGGCGATCGCCGGATTCTCAGCTCCGGCACACGCGTCGTCCTCGCACTCGCTGTCGGGCTCCGTGCCCGGCTGGGCGAAGGCGTCCCAGAAGGTGTCCGGCACCGCCGGAAGCGACCAGGTCGACTTCCGCGTCTACCTCGACTGGCAGGGCGGCACTGCCGCCGCCGACTACGCACAGGCCGTCAGCACCCCGGGCAATCCGTCCTTCCACAAGTTCCTCACCACGAAGGCCTTCAACGCCAGGTTCGCGCCCAGCGCGGCGACGGTGAAGAGCGTCTCGTCATGGCTCAAGCAGCAGGGCTTCACGATCGGCACGGTCCCGGCCAACAACAAGTACGTCGAGGCCACCGGCTCCGTCGCCCAGGCCGCCAAGGCCTTCTCGACCTCCTTCAACAACTACTCGGTCCAGGGCCAGGTGCTGCGCAGCAATGCCACTCCCCTGGTCGTCCCGGACTCCCTCGCCGGCGTCGAGGGCATCATCGGCCTCGACCAGTCCGGCGATCTGGCCAAGCCGATGTCCCCGCCACCCCCTCCGGGCGTCTTCATCAACGGCACGCCGTGTTCGTCGTACTGGGGCGAGAAGACGGTGGCCAACACGCCCACCAATGACAACACCACGCTTCCGGACAGCCCCCAGGACTTCGCGCCGTGCGGCTACGCCGGCACGCAACTCCAGGGCGCCTACGGCATGAAGGGCGCGATCTCCTCCGGCAACGATGGCCGCGGCGTGACCGTGGCGATCATCGACGCCTTCGCGAGTCCGACGATGCTCGCCGACGCCAACAAGTACTCGGCGAACCACGGCCTGCCCTCGCTCAACGGGCTCTACAGCGAGCACGTCGCACCCGGCACGAAGCTGCGCGCCGCCAACAAGAAGATGGACCCGGCGGGCTGGTCCGGCGAGGAGAGCCTCGACGTCGAGGCGGTCCACACGATGGCCCCCGGCGCCAAGATCCTCTACGTCGGCTCGCCCAACAACGGCTCCGACATGGACGCCTCGCTGAACTGGATCGTCGCCAACCACGCGGCCGACATCGTCACGAACTCCTACGGTTTCAGCGGCGAGGCGCTGCCTCCGGGCAACATCAAGCCGACGAACGACATCTTCATCCAGGCCGCGGCGACGGGTATCAGCCTCTTCTTCTCCAGCGGTGACGACGGCGACGAGACCGGCGGCCAGGGCGGCGCGCCCACGCCCGACTGGCCCGCCTCCAGCCCGTGGGTGACCGCGGTCGGCGGCACCTCGCTCGGCGTCGGCGCCTCCGACAACCGGCTCTTCGAGTTCGGCTGGGAGACGGCGAAGTCCGCGCTGTCCAACGGCGCCTGGGGCACCCCGGGCTACCAGTACGGTTCCGGCGGCGGCACCAGCCGGCTGTTCGCGCAGCCCTGGTACCAGGCCGGCGTCGTACCCGACTCGATGTCGAAGACCTACGGCGGCGCCGCGATGCGCGTCGTACCCGATGTGGCGGCACTGGGTGACCCGACGACCGGCATGGCGGTCGGCCAGACGCAGAGCTGGCCCGACGGACACACGGCGTACTCGGAGTACCGGATCGGCGGCACCAGCCTCGCCTCACCGCTGTATGCGGGCATGTTCGCGCTGGCGATCCAGAAGGCCGGTCACAACTTCGGTCTGGCCAACCCGGTGCTGTACGCCGCTCCGGCGAACGACATCACCAAGGCCGGTCTCGACACCACGCCGGGCGCCGTACGGGTCGACTACGTCAACGGCGTCGACCCGTCCGGCGGCTACGTCTACTCGACGCGGTGGTTCGACGCGGACAACAGCCTGACCATCCACGTCCAGAACGGGTACGACGACGTCACCGGCGTCGGGTCCCCGACCGGGCAGGGCTGGCTGGACTACCTCTCGCAGCACTGATCCCGACCCGTCATGAGCGGCCCGGCCACCTGCGTGGCCGGGCCGTTCGATTCCGGTGCCGGAATCGGGCAGAGTGGAGGCCGTGCCAGCACGTCGCGTACTGCCCTCCGAAGAAGCCACCGAACTCCTCCGCCTGGTCCGTCAGGTCGCCGCGGACCAACTCCTCCCGCGGTCGGCCGATGCCGAGCGCAACGAGAAGGTCCCCCGCGACATCTTCACGCTCCTCGGCGAGATCGGCCTGCTCGGCCTTCCCTATCCCGAGGAGTACGGCGGCGGCGGTCAGCCCTACGAGGTCTATCTCCAGTGCCTGGAGGAGATCGGCGCGGTCTGGTCGAGCGTCGGCGTCGGCGTCTCGGTGCACGCGCTGTCCTGTTTCGGACTCGTCACCGCCGGCACCGAGGAGCAGAAGCAGCGCTGGCTGCCCGAGATGCTCGGCGGCTCCCTGCTGGGCGCCTACTGCCTGTCCGAGCCGCATGCCGGCTCCGACCCGGCGGCGATGACCACGACGGCGCGCCGGGACGGTGACGACTACGTGCTCACGGGTGCGAAGGCATGGACGACGCACGGTGGCGAGGCCGACTTCTACAAGGTGATGGCGCGCACCGGCGAGGGCCGCGGCGACATCTCCTGCTTCC
>JASLCW010000346.1 GCA_030151765.1 Marmoricola sp. | reverse complement strand
CTGGGCATCAGGGGTGGCTGAGGATCATCCGTTCTCGACGCAGAACATGCGGAATAGCGACTGATCTTGGGCAGAAGTGACTGATCTTGGCCAGTGCGCCGCCCGTGAGCCCGGAGCCGGCCGCAACTCACGAGCGGAGACAGCCGTGACCCGGGAGCCAGCCGTGCCAACCCACCCGGCGCGCCCCGTGGCTGCGCTTTTGATCGGTGGCCACCAGCCAGGAGCGACCCGCCAGCGGCGCGTGACCAGGCGCAGCCCGATGCGCCCGGGCGGAGAACACTCCGAGATATCCATTACATGTGGCCTGGCTCACAATCGGATCCAACACCTGTGGAAAACCTGCCAGAATCCGGGCCATGTCCTCGACCTCCGCACGTCGCTTCTCCGCCCGCGATCTCGCCCTCGTGGCGACCTTCGCGGGCATCATGGCCGCCCTCGGCACCATTCCGGCGGTCAGTCCGGCCGGGATGCCCGTCCCGATCACCGCGCAGTCCATGGGCGCGATGCTGGCCGGCGCCATCCTCGGTTGGCGGCGGGGCGCCGCGGCGATGCTGCTCTTCATCGCGCTCGTGGCACTCGGCCTGCCGCTGCTCGCCGGCGGGCGCGGCGGACTGGCCGTCTTCAGCGGCCCGAGCGTCGGCTACATCATCGGCTTCCCCTTCGCCGCGCACGTGATCGGGTGGATGACCGAGGCGCTCGGAGCGCCGTACCGGATCGTGGCGGGCGTGATCGCGAACCTCGTCGGCGGCGTCCTGGTGATGTACGCCCTCGGCATCCCCGGCACCGCCTGGCGTGCGCACATCTCGCTGGGCGCGGCGATCTCGGGAGCCGGCTGGTTCGTGGTCGGCGACACCGCGAAGGCCGTCATCGCCGCCTTCGTCGCCCGCGGCGTCCACGCCGCGTACCCCGGCCTGCTCCGGTCACGGGGGGCGCGGGCCGAGAGCCTGAAGGAGTCGACCCCTGTCGGGTGAAGTCGTCCGCCCCTTCGACCATGCCGACCCGGTCGCGGCCGTCCTCGACGCGCACCGGGATGGTGCGCTGCTCGCGCTGACCACGGCCGGTACGACGACCGCCGCGCGCACGATCCTCCGTACGACGGCCTCATGGTGGGACTCCTTCGACGGCTATTCCTCCCTGACCGGTGTGGCCGCCGGTGACTCGGTCTGGCTGCCCGGCCCGCTGACCGCGACGATGAACCTCTTCGCCGCCGTGCACGCCACCGTCGCCGGGGCTCGCGTCGTGAGCCGGGCCGACGAGGCCACTCATGCCTGCCTGACGCCGACGCTGCTCGATCGCCGGGCCGAGGAGCGCCGTCCCGGCGCCCGCGTCGTCGTGGCCGGCGGTCCGCTCGCCGGCGGTGCCCACGATCGTGCCCGCGGACACGGACTGGACGTGTGCAGCTACTACGGCGCCGCAGAACTCTCCTTCGTCGCGGCCGGCGCGCACGAGGACGACCTCCGCGCCTTTCCCGGCGTCGACATCAGGATCACCGACGGCGAGATCCACGTCGCGTCGCCGTACCTGGCCGAAGGGCTGGGACCGTGGGCGACGGTCGGCGATCGGGGCCGGCTCGACGGCGACCGGCTCGTCGTACTCGGCCGCCCGGGCACGGCCACGACGGCCGGAGCGACGGTGGCGCTGGCAGACATCGAGGCCTGGTTGCGGGCGCATGCGCGTGGGGAGGTCGTGGTGCTCGCGCTCCCCCACGCAGGCCTCGGCGAGATCGTCGCTGCCGTCTGCACCGACAGCGCCGACGCCGCCGGCCTGCGCGCCACCGCCCGGCGGATCCTGCCGCCGACTCACCAGCCGCGGCGCTGGCACACCATGAGCGCACTCCCCCTGACTGCCGCGGGCAAGATCGACCGGCTCCGTCTCACCGAGCTCCTGGAGCGGCGATGAAGCCCGTGATCGTCGCGGCCCGGCGCACCGCGATCGGCTCGGCGGGACATGCCTTCGCCACGGTCGACGCGGCGACCTTGGCCGCGCCCGTCATCACCGATGTCGCTCGCGAGGTCGCGACTCTCGGCACGCCCGACGAGGTCGTGCTCGGCAACTGCATGGGTCCGGGTGGCGATGTCGCACGCGTCGCGACGATCGCCTCGCTGGGTGACGAGGTGCCCGCACTGACCGTCGATCGGCAGTGCGGCAGCGGACTCGCCGCGCTCGAGGTGGCGGCCGGCTTCATGCACGCGGGTGCGGACCTGGTGCTGGCCGGCGGCGTGGAGAGCGCCAGCACGGCACCCTGGCGGATGTGGCCGCCGGACGGAGACCGGCCGCCGGAGCGCTACGAACGAGCGCCCTTCGCGCCCGGGGGTCGTCCGGACCCGGACATGGGCTTCGCCGCCGACGAGCTGGCGGCCAGCAGGGGCATCACCCGCCGGCAACAGGACGAATACGCCGCCCGCTCGCACCAGCGGGCGTGGCGGACGATCTCGGCGGACGGCTTCGCCGCCGAGATCGTCCGAGTGGAAGGCGTCGACCGCGACGAGCGACCGCGGCCCACCATGACGGCCGCTCGCCTGGGCAGGCTTCCCGCCGCCTACCTGACCGATGGCACCGTGACCGCAGGCAATTCCTGCGGCATCAACGACGGCGCCGCGGTCGTCGCCCTGGCTCGGGAGACCGCCGGTCTGCCGGGGCTGCGGATCCTCTCGACGGCCTCCGCCGGCGTGGACCCGGCGTTGCCCGGGATCGGCCTGGTGCCAGCCGTACGCACGGCGCTCCGGCGCGCGGACGTCTCCCTGGACGACATCGATGTGGTCGAGTTCAACGAGGCCTTCGCCGGCCAGGTCCTCGCCTGCTGCCGCGATCTCGACCTCGATCCCGCGCGGGTCTGCCCCGAGGGCGGCGCACTCGCGCTGGGCCACCCGTGGGGCGCCAGCGGCGCGGTGCTCGCCGTACGCCTCTTCAGTCAGATGATCCGTGGCGGCCGGGGCGAACTCGGGCTGGCCGCGATCGCCGTCGGCGGCGGTCAGGGCGTGGCGATGGTGGTGGAAGCATGCCGGTGATCGACTTCGAGAAGGTCGGGCACGGCTTCGACATCGCGGGTACGACGCGTCCCGTGCTCCACGACATCGACCTGAAGCTGACGGAGGACCGCATCGGCGTCATCGGCGCCAACGGCTCCGGCAAGTCGACCTTCGCGCGGATGCTGAACGGACTCGTCGTACCGACCTCGGGCACGGTGCGGGTCGACGGACTGGACACGGCCTCCGACAGTCGCGCGATCCGCCGCCGCGTGGGCTTCTGCTTCACCAATCCCGACGCGCAGATCGTGATGCCGACCGTTGCCGAGGACGTCGCCTTCAGTCTGCGGCGGCACCAGCTCAGCCGTGCGGAGGTGGACGAGCGCGTCCGTACGACACTGGCGACGTACGGGCTGGACGCCCATCGCGACCATCCCGCTCACCTGCTGTCGGGTGGTCAGAAGCAGCTGCTCGCGCTCGCGGCGGTGATGGTCACCCGGCCCGACCTGCTCGTCCTCGACGAACCGACCACCCTCCTCGATCTCCCCAACACCCGTGCCTTCGGCCGCACCGTCGACGACCTCGATGCGCAGGTCATCGTCGTCACGCACGAACTCGAGCTGATCGAGCGATTCGATCGCGTGCTGGTCTTCCACGAGGGCAGGATCAGCTACGACGGTGCGCCCGACGAGGCGGTCACCCACTACCGGGAGCTCTGGACATGAGTTCGGTCCTCGGCCTCTACGTGCCGCGCAACTCGCCCGTCCACCGACTGCCCGCCGGGGCCAAGCTGCTCGGCCTCGTCGGCGCCGCAGTCACGACGCACTGGATCTCGACGCCGGCGCGAGTCGGCGTCGCCTTCCTGGTGGTGGCCGCCCTCTTCGCTCTGGCACGCATACCGGTCGGCGTCGTCCGCGAGCAGGCCCGGCCGATGCTGCTCTTCGCCGTCGTCCTCGGCGCCTTCCAGTGGATCGTCGCCGGGTGGCGGACGGCCGTCGTGGTGGTCGGCGTACTCGTCGTGCTGATGCTGCTGGCCGCTCTGGTGACCCTGACGACGAGGACCTCGGCCCTGCTCGACACGGTGGTGCGTGGCGCCCGCCCGTTGCGGCGCCTGGGCGTCGATCCGGAGCGGATCGGCCTGGTGCTGGCCCTGGGAATCCGCTCCGTCGCCGTCGTCCTCGGGCTGGCCGGCGAGATCCGAGAAGCCCAATGGGCACGGGGAATCCGGCCCGGTGGGCGCACCTTCGCGGTCCCGCTGCTGGTGCGGTCACTGCGCCATGCCGATGCTCTCGGCGAGGCGCTCGCGGCGCGGGGGGTTGACGACTAGCTGTGATGTCCAGCCAGGTTGGTCAGTCGGGTGATGGGTGGCTGGCCTCCGATTGCGGAGTGGGCTCG
>JASLCW010000344.1 GCA_030151765.1 Marmoricola sp. | reverse complement strand
TGAAGAAGATGCCGCCGACGATGCCCTCGACGGCCTGGTCGATGGCGGCGTCCTCGAAGACGATGTTCGCCGCCTTGCCACCCAACTCCAGGGTCAGCGACTTGTCGGTGCCGGCGATGCTGCGTGCGATCGCCCGGCCCACCTCGGTGGAGCCGGTGAAGGCGATCTTGTTGACGTCACGGTGGGAGACCAGCGCCTGGCCCGTCGTACCGGCTCCGGTGACGATGTTGACGACACCCGCGGGCAGGTCCGCCTGCTGGCAGATCTCCGCGAAGAGCAGCGCGGTCAGGGGAGTGGTCTCGGCCGGCTTGAGCACCACCGTGTTGCCCGCGGCCAGCGCCGGTGCGATCTTCCACGCCAGCATCAGCAGCGGGAAGTTCCACGGGATGATCTGGCCGGCAACACCCAATGCCTGGGGATCGGGCCCGAGGCCGGCGTACTTCAGCTTGTCGGCCCAGCCGGCGTAGTAGAAGAAGTGCGCGGCGACGAGGGGTACGTCGACATCGCGGGACTCCTTGATCGGCTTGCCGTTGTCGAGGGACTCCAGGACGGCCAGCTCACGTGAACGCTCCTGCAGGATGCGGGCGATCCGGAAGAGGTACTTGCCGCGTTCGCTGCCGCTCATCCGGTTCCACGAGCGGAAGGCCTTGCGGGCCGCGGCGACGGCCGCGTTCACATCCGCCTCGGTCGCCTCGGCGACCTCGGACAGCACCTCTTCGCTGCTCGGGCTGATCGTCTTGAAGCTGTCACCGGAACCGTCGACGAAGTCGCCGCCGATGAAGAGCCCGTACGACGGTTTGATGTCGACGATCGACCGTGATTCCGGAGCGGGGGCGTAGTCGAGCCCCGCGAATCCGGTGTCCTTCACGACGTCCTTCGCGTTCTTTGCCATCCGCCTCAGTCCAGGGTGAAGTAGTCGGGACCGGAGTAGACCCCGGTGGTCATCTTGGTGCGCTGCATCAGCAGGTCGTTGAGCAGCGTGCTGGCGCCGAAGCGGAACCAGTCGGGGTCGAGCCAGTCGGGACCGGCGACCTCGTTGACGGTGACCAGGTACTTGATCGCGTCCTTGCTGCTGCGGATGCCGCCGGCCGGCTTGACGCCCACCATCTGCCCGGTCGCCTCGCGGAAGTCGCGCACCGCCTCGAGCATGATCATGGTGACCGGGAGCGTGGCGGCCGGCTGGATCTTGCCGGTCGAGGTCTTGATGAAGTGCGCACCGGCGAGCATCGCCAGCCAGCTCGCGCGTCGTACGTTGTCGTAGGTCTGGAGCTCGCCGGTCTCGAAGATCACCTTCAGGTGAGCCGGGCCGCACGCTTCCCGGACCGCGACGATCTCGTCGAAGACCTCCAGGTAGCGGCCCATCAGGAAGGCGCCGCGATCGATCACCATGTCGATCTCGTCGGCCCCGGCCGCCACCGCCTCCCGGGTGTCGGCCAGCTTGATGTCGAGTGAGGCGCGGCCGCTCGGGAAGGCGGTGGCCACGGAGGCGACCTTGACCCCCGAGTCCCCGACGGCGGCCTTGGCCGTCGCGACCATGTCCGGGTAGACGCACACGGCCGCGGTCGACGGGCAGGAGCCGTCCGCCGGATCGGGGCGCATCGCCTTCGCGCAGAGCGCGCGCACCTTGCCCGGGGTGTCCTGACCCTCCAGGGTGGTCAGGTCGACCATGCGGATGGCGAGGTCGATCGCCGCCTTCTTGGACGAGGTCTTGATCGAGCGGGTGCCGAGAGCGGCGGCGCGCTGGTCCGCGCCCACCTGGTCGACGCCGGGCAATCCGTGCAGGAAGCGGCGGAGCGCGGCGTCGCTCGACGTGGCACCGCCGAGGGAGGTCATCAAGGTCACTCCCCGGAGTCTAGGTACATTGCCCGGGTGTGGCGACTCGACAGGAAAGCCGGGCCCGGTGAGCTCACGTTCGGACCGACGAGCGGGGGGATCAGCGGGGTGATCGGCGTACTCAGCGGGCTGGGGCTCGCCGTGGTGACGCTGGTCCACGGTCCCGGCCTCGGCGAACTCCGCTATGTCTTCGGCGGCGTCGCCTTCGCCGCGCTCACGTGGGCGGTCCTGCTCCGTCCGCGCGTGCGTCTCCTGGCCGACAAGGTCGAGCTGCGCAACGGCTTCAGCGAGTTCCTGATCCCGTACGCCGTCGTCTCGGACATCGCCGTCCGCAGCTTCACCGTCGTACAGGTGGACAAGAAGCGGTACATCGGCCTCGCCGTCGGCCGGAGCCGGACGTCGATGACGCGCCGCCGCAAGGACGAGCTCCTCCGCGAGCATCCCGACCTGGCCTCCGGCAAGTCGCTCGACGGCGCCAGCGAGGCGGATCTGCTGCTGGTGACCCTCGAGGACCGGGTCAAGCTGGCACACGAAGGGGACCGCGGCGTGCCGTCCCCGGTCCAGCGCCACTGGTCACTTCCGGCGATCGTGCCGGTCGCCGCCTTCGCCGCCCTCTTCGTCGTGAGTCTCTTCCTCGGCTGAGGTTCGGTCGTGCGCGGGCTTACAGCCCGGCGGCCGCCTGGACATCGGCCTTGATCGCATCCAGTCGCCCGGCCGCCGAGATCCGGGCGGCATCGACGCTGTCGTCGGGCGCGACCGGGATGACCACCTCGAGATAGCACTTCACCTTCGGCTCGGTGCCGGACGGACGGACGATCACCCGGGCGCCTTGGGCGAGGTGATAGCGCAGGCCGTCGGTGGGCGGCAGATCCGGCGTACCGATCGAGAGATCGTCGACGGACTCCACGGCGAGGCCGCCTAGGTGCGTCGGCGGGGTCTCCCGCAGCCGCGCCATCGTCGCCGGGATCTCCTCGAGATCGCTGAAGCGCACCGACAGCTGGTCCGTCGCGTGCAAGCCGTGGCGGCGGGCCAGGTCGTCGAGGAGGTCGCGCAGACCACGCCCTGCGGACTTCGCCTCGGCGGCCATCTCGAGGACGAGCAGGGCGGCCGAGACGCCGTCCTTGTCCTTCACGTTGTCCGGGTCCACGCAGTAGCCGAGCGCCTCCTCGTACCCGAAGGCGAGGCCGTCGATGCGGCCGATCCACTTGAAGCCGGTGAGGGTCTCGCGGTGCGGCTGCCCGGCCGCCGCAGCCATCCGGCCGAGCATGCTGGAGGACACGATCGACTGGGCGTAGACACCGTGTTTGCCCTTGCGCAGCAGGTGATCCGCCAGCAGCACGCCGACCTCGTCGCCACGGAGCATCTGCCAGCCATGAGGCCCGATGATGCCGACGGCGCATCGATCCGCATCGGGGTCGTTCGCGATCACGATGTCGGCGCCGACCTCGCCGGCGAGCCCGAGCGCCAGGTCCATCGCGCCGGGCTCCTCGGGGTTCGGGAAGGCGACGGTGGGGAAGTCGGGGTCGGGCTCGGCCTGGGCCGGAACCTCGTGCACATCGGTGAACCCGGCCCGCGCCAGCACGCTCGTCGTGAGGTTGCCGCCGACGCCGTGCATGGGCGTGTAGACGACCCGCAGGTCGCGGGGCCCGGGCTCGGCGAGACCGGCGACGGCGTCGGCGTACTTCTCGACGATCTGCTCGCCGAGCACCGTTCCGCCGTCACCTCGCGGGATCGAGGCGAGGGCGCCGACGGCCGCGATCCGTTCGGCGATCTCATGATCGGCGGGAGGCACGATCTGGCTGCCATCGCCGAGATAGACCTTGTAGCCGTTGTCCTGTGGCGGATTGTGGCTCGCGGTGACCATGACACCGGCGGCACAGCCGAGTTCGCGGATCGCGAAGGCGAGCAGGGGCGTCGGCAGCGGTCGCGGCATGACCAGCGCGTCGATCCCGGCGCCGGTCATCACCTCGGCGGTGTCGCGGGCGAAGGCGTCGGAGTTGTGGCGCGCGTCGAAGCCGATCACCACGGGACCGGCGGCCCCGGTGTCTCGCAGGTACGCCGCCAGTCCGGCAGCCGCCCGGGTGACCACGACGCGGTTCATCCGATTGGGTCCGGCGCCCAGTGCGCCGCGCAGTCCCGCCGTACCGAACTCGAGCGTGCCGCGGAAGCGGTCCGCCAGATCGGCGAGGACGGCGGGATCGGCTGCCCTCTCGATCAGGTCGAGGAGCTCCGCTCGGGTCTGGGGGTCAGGATCCTCGTCGGCCCATGCGCGAGCCTGCTCGATCAGATCGGTCACGTGGCGACACTAGCCAAGATCGGTGAGACCCCACACAAATGCATCCTCAAACCCCTGAGACCCCAGGCAAATGCACACCCGAACCGTTGAGATCACAGGGATGGTGCATTCCTTTGGGGTCTCACCAGCTTCTTGGTGCATTTGAGTGGGGTCTGGGCACTTCCATCGTGCATTTGAGTGGGGTCTGGGCGCTAGAGATGATCGGGGACGATGATGGCGTCGGGGTCCTGGCGGATCGGCATCAACCGGACCGCATCGCGCGCCATCGCGACGGCGACGGTCTTGTGCTGCTCGTCGCGGTCGGGGAAGCCGGCCTCGGCGGCGGCGGTCCACTCCGCGTCGGTGAACTCCGGTACGGCGCCGACGGTGGGGCGCTCCGGCAGTGCGATGAGCACCGGCAGGGCGAGGTCCGCGACGGCGGTGCGATGGCCGTACTTCTGCATCGCCGGCAGCTCGCGCCAGGCCTCGTCGACGCCCTTGCGCTTCCAGCGGGGCCGGGTCGCCGCGAAGAGTTGTTGCGCGAGCTCGTCGACGGCGACGGTCAGTTCCCGCTCGGTGAACTTCATGTGGCCATTGTGCGACAACCCTAGGGTGCTGGACCGCGGGGGGATGATGAGTCCATGGACATCGGCATCCACTACTCCCGTTTCCCGTCGCCCGCCGGTACGTCGATCGCGGCGACCTTCGGGGAGACCGCCCGCATCGCCGACCAGGGCGGCGCGGCGCTGCTGACCTGCATGGACCACTACTTCCAGATGGAGGTGTACGGCGGTCCGCCCGAGCCGATGCTCGAGGGTTACACCGCACTCGGATTCGCGGCTGCGCAGACCGAGCGGATCCGGCTCGGCCTGCTCGTCACCGGCATCACCTATCGACACCCCGGCCTGCTCGCCAAGATCGTGAGCACCGTCGACATCCTGTCCGAGGGGCGTGCCCAGCTCGGCCTCGGCGCCGCCTGGTACGACCGCGAGCACCTCGGTCTCGGCGTACCCTTCCCGCCCGTCGCGGAGCGCTTCGAGCGCCTCGAGGAGACCCTGCAGATCTGTCGTCAGATGTGGAGCGAGGACAACGGCGCCTACGCGGGCAGGCACTACCGGCTCGAGGAGACCTGGTGCGTGCCCGCGCCGGTGCAGCAGAGGATCCCGGTGATGATCGGCGGCAGCGGCGAGCGCAAGACCCTGCGTCTGGTCGCCCAGTACGCCGATGCCTGCAATCTTTTCGGCGCCGACGCCGACGACATCCGGCACAAGCTCGACGTGCTGCGCCGGCACTGCGACGAGGTCGGCCGCGACTACGACAGCATCCAGAAGACGGCGATGGCCGGGGTCGGCCTCGACCCGATCGCCGACCCCGACGGCTTCGTCGCCCGCATGGAGCAGTACGCCGGTCTCGGCGTCGAACTGGTGACGATCAGTCATGACGGCACCGATCCCGTCGCCTGGACGACTCGGCTTCTCGAGACCGTCGGCCCGCGCATCAAGGACCTCTGACGCCGGCCGCGCACTATCTCTTCACCCACACGGGCGTCGTCGCGGCGCCGCCGGCGCGGGTGCACGAGGTGCTGGTCGATCTCGAGCACTATCCGGACTGGTGGCCGCAGGTGCGCGCGGTCGCGAGCCTGGGGCCGGACACCGCGATGGTGGTGTGCCGTTCGGTGCTTCCCTATGACCTGGACCTGGTGCTCGACGCGGTCAGCCGTGACCCCGGGCGCTTGGAGGTGCGGATCAGCGGGCCCATCGAAGGTACGGCGTCCTGGACGCTGCGACCGGACCCGACGGGCACCGCGATGACCTATCGCCAGGAGGTGATGGCGACCGGCTCGCTGGCGCGGGCATCGTACCTGCTCAAGCCGGTGCTGCGCTGGAACCACGCGGTGATGATGCGCGGCTTCGATCGCGGAATCGCCGCTGTCACAGGTGTTTGAGCGCTTCGCGTCGTGACAACGGGCTGAGCGCATGGGTGTCGGCATAGGCGCGCACCCAGTCGGGATCGTGGCGGGCGAACTCGCGCAGCGCCCAGCCGATCGCCTTGCGGATGAAGAACTTGGAGTCGGCGAGATTCGGCTCGATCACCTGGGCGAGAAGATCCCGATCGACCCGCTCCTTGCGGCCGAGCTGACCGATGATCGCGAGGCGTCGTACCCAGAAGTTCTCATCGGTGCACCAGCGCCGCATGGTGTCCGCGACCGCCGGATGCGCGTCCAGGGTCTCCGCCACCCGATGCGCCTGCTCGTCGACGTGATCCCACCAGGCGCCGGTGCGGGCGATGTGCTCGTGGAGGTCCAGCAGTTCCAGTCGCGCCTTGACGGGTGCCAGCGCGAGCAGGTCCTGGGCCGCATAGCGCTCCTCGCGGAAGGCCGCCGTCTCCCACAGGGTCCGGACATCGGCGACCCGCGCGTCGAGGTCATCGTCCCGATGAGCCCGGGCCGCCGCACGTGCGATGCGTCGTACCTCGGGCCGCGCGACGCCGAGGAAGGGCATCGCCGACTTCATGTACGCCGCCATCGCCGGCGCCCGTTCGGGGTCGGCGACGGCGGCGAGATCGTCGCGTACCTCCGCGACGAGCAGGCTGTTCACGGGCGCAGCGTCAGCGCAGGACTCGCGGTCCGAAGGCCGGCGCGACCCGCTTGAAGGCGGCCTCGCGCGCCGCGCTGGTGTTGGCCGCGGCCAGCAGGAAGAGCTGCTCCACGCGCTCCCGGGCGAAGGTACGCCGTGGCGAGGAATTCCAGCTGCTGTTGAAGAGCCGCTTGGCGGCGGCGACCGCGTCGGGGGAGCGGGCGGCCAGCTCGTCGGCCAGGTCGAAGGCGCGCGCGACCGGGTCGTCGGCGAGTTCGGTGGCCAGGCCGAGCTCCCGGGCCTGATGGCCGTTGAGCATCGCCGCCGTCATCGTCAGCTTCTTGGCGACATCGATGCCGACGAGCTCCTTGAGGCTCTGGATACCGGACATGTCCGGAATCAGCCCCCAGCGACCTTCGAGCACGGACCACTCCGAGTCCGGAGCGGCCACCCGGAAGTCGGCGGCCAGCGCGATCTGCAGGCCGCCGCCGTAGCAGTGGCCGCTGACCGCGGCGATCACCGGAACCGGCAGTCGTCGCCACGCCCAGCAGGCCTCCTGGAAGGCATTGGTGCCGCGCAGCGGCGAGGGCGTGAAGGCGCGCACGATCCCCGGAGGATTCCTGAGCACGGACCCGAAGTCGAGGCCGGCGCAGAAGGACTCGCCCTCACCACTGAGTACGACGACCCGCAGCGTCTTGTCCTTGCGCAGCTCGCGTGCGGTGGCGATCAGCTCGTGGAGCGTGTCGAGCGTGAGCGCGTTGAGCTTCTCCGGCCGGGTCAGCCGGACGTGCGCGATGCCGCCGGCGACCGTGCAGGAGACGAAGGTCGAGTCCATGCAGGATCAGCCGAGAGCGGCGATCGCGGAGTCGTAGTCGGGCTCCTGGGCGATCTCCGGGACCAGCTCGGTGTAGACGACCTTGCCCTCCTCGTCGAGGACGACGACCGACCGGGCGAAGAGACCGGCGAACTTGCCGTCGCTCATGCGGACGCCGTACGACGTACCGAAGTCGGACCGGAAGGCCGATGCCGGGGTGACATTCTCGATGCCCTCGGCCGCGCAGAAGGCGCCGAGCGCGAAAGGCAGGTCCATCGACACCGAGACGACGGTGGTGTTATCGAGACCGGCAGCCAGCTCGTTGAACTTGCGCTCGCTCGCCGCGCAGACGCCGGTGTTGACGCTGGGGAAGATGTTGAGCACGACGCGCTGTCCACGCAGGGAATCGGACGAGAAGTCCGCAACCTCGGCGTTGGTCAGGGTGAACTCGGGAGCCTGGGTGCCCACGCTGGGCAGCTCGCCGACGGTGTTGACGGGGTTGCCCCCCAAAGTCACGGTAGCCATGTCCCCGATTCAAGCATCCCGGTGATGAGCCCTTGCGCGCGCGTCGGTCATGTGGGACACGGACGTGCTCACGAGGGCTCTCGTACGGGCCGGGTCCGGCGTCGTTCCCTCCCTTGCTCGCGGCTTGGGGTGTCTCTCCTTGGCACGCGTGGGTCCGGTGTCGTTCCCCGCACTCGCTGGCGGCTTCCGCTGGTCTCGTTTTCTTGGATAGCGCGGTTGCGGCTCTCTCTGGTTGCGCAGGGGTGGTCACCCTCGCTTTTCGGCTTCGCCGTCCGGCTTGGGTTGCGCCCTCGGGTTACTGCGGGCTTCAA
This sequence comes from Marmoricola sp., assembly GCA_030151765.1. Classification (GTDB taxonomy): domain Bacteria; phylum Actinomycetota; class Actinomycetes; order Propionibacteriales; family Nocardioidaceae; genus Marmoricola. The sequence goes on along the minus strand of JASLCW010000344.1, from coordinate 322 downwards.
CCCCGCCGTCCTTGATTGCTTCTTCGTTGGATTCACGGGCTCGGAAACAGCCACTAACCGTCCACAGGCCGTCTACTTTTGCCCTTGTCCACAAGGGAAAACTCGGTTGGTCGAGACTGTCGGTGCCCGCGTCTAGAGTCGGATCCATGACCACCACACCCGTGCAGCGTGAGGCGCGCGACACCTCTGTCGCCGGCGCTGTGTTGGCGCGGGCGCGTGGTCACCGTCGTGACGCCGATGCTGCCGAGGCGGCACTGCTGGACGATGTGCTGGCGTGGTGCGAGCTGCATGTGACCGATGATCCGTCGGAGGCGGCGGTGTG
>JASLCW010000292.1 GCA_030151765.1 Marmoricola sp. | reverse complement strand
GGGCGCAACCCAAGCCGAACGGCGAAGCCGAAAGGCGAGGGTGACCACCCCTGCGCAACCAGAAGCCGACCGCAACCGAGTCATCCAGGAAAACGAGACAAGGGTGAGACGCGTGCGAGTGAGGGGAACCCCACCGGGCGCTGCGCGCCGAGGACCGGCAGCGGAGAAGACGGCCTAAGCCGACGAGGACCGCCGCCGCACAGCCGCCCGCAAGGCCTGCTCCGGGTCGACCCCGGAGGCATGCGCCTCCACCACGAGGGCCAGCAATCGTTCCCCGAGATCCGCCGAGGCGGCTTCGACCACGACGGGAGCCCCCGCACGCTCGGCACGATCGACGAGCTTGTCGGCACGCAAGAGGGCCGGCAGCGAGACGGGTACGCCGTCGAGGAGGGCGCGGTCGGGTTTCTCGGCTGCCTTGATCTGCTGCCAGACCTCGTTGATCGACTCCGCATCCCCTGAGGGCGCATCACTGAAGACGTGCGGATTGCGGCGGATCATCTTGTCCCGCAGGCCGATCGCGACGTCGTCGATGTTGAAGTCACCTGCCTCGGCGGCGATCGCGGCGTTCAGGTAGACCTGCAGCAGGACATCGCCCAACTCGTCGCGCAGTGCGGCGAGGTCGCCCGCATCGGCTGCCTCGACGGCCTCGTGCGCCTCTTCGATCAGATAGCGCGTGAGGCTCTGATGGGTCTGTTCGGCCTTCCAGGCGCACTCCCGCCGGAGCCGTTCGAAGATCCCGACCAGCTCGATGAGGGGAGGGACCGGCTCAGCCACACTTCTGGGGAGCGGGCAGGCCGGCGATGTACGACGCCGACGGGCTGTTGCTCATCACCGACTGCGCCGCCCGGGCGGTCGAGGAGACCGCCTTCGAGACCGACTGCGCGCCGTCACCGGTCTTGCCGAAGCCGGGCGACTCGAACTCGGGATTGACCGAGATCTCCAGCTTGCCCGCCTGCTCCGTCTCGAGCTGGCGCACGACCTGGGTGACCGTCTCCTGGGTCGGCTGCTGTCCGCTCTGCTGTACCAGCCCGGCGGCAGCGGTCGAGACCTGCATCTGGCCGCGCAGGAGGTCGGTGATCAGCTCGCGACCGCGGTCCTGGTCGGCCGCCGGGAGCTTCGAGATCAGGGGCGCCAACTGCGCCACCGAGTTGCCGAGGCCGGTCTTGTCATAGGGCAGCTTGCGCTGCTTCGCCACCTCGGCGTCCAGCGTGGAGTCGATCAGCGCGGCCAGTGCGGAGCCGCGGACCGCCGACACACTCGTCGCCGGCGCCTGACCGGACGAGGTCCGCTCGGCGCAGAGCGCCTTGCCGAGGATGTCGACATCGCTGATCGAGATCGAGGTGCCACCGACACGGGCGGCCACCTGCGGGTCGTTGGAGCAGCCCGCGACGAGGAGCAGACCAGCGGCGGCGATCAGCAGTCTCTTCACGGGAGGCATGCTACGCAGCCCCTCTGTGACCCGCGTCACTGGCTCGCGGGATCGAGGATCTGATGGGCCACCTCGGCCGCGAAGGCGAGCAGGTCGGCATCGCGTCGCGTGGGCTTCGGAATCAGCAGGGTGTCCGTGGCCGGGCGGTGGATCGCCTTGGGATAGAGGCGCTTCAGGCGCACCTGCCGCGAGTCGGGCAGCTTCACGGGCGCGAAGCGCATGAAGTTGCCGGGCAGGGTGACCTCACCGACACCGAGCTCGCGCAGGCGCACCCGGAGCAGCGCCACCTGGAGCAGGCGCTCGACGGGACCGGGCGGTGTGCCGTAGCGGTCGCCGAGCTCCTCCCGCAGTGCGTCGACATCCTCGACCGACCGCACCTCGGCCAGCCGCTTGTACATCTCCAGGCGCAGCCGATCGCTGGGCACGTAGTCATGCGGCAGGTGAGCATCGACCGGCAACTCGATCCGGACCTCGGGCACCTCGTCGGGACCCTTGCCGTCGTTACGGAACTCAGCGACCGCCTCCCCCACTAGACGCACATAGAGATCGAAGCCGACATCGGCGATGTGGCCGGACTGCTCGCCACCCAGCAGGTTGCCGGCGCCACGGATCTCGAGGTCCTTCATCGCGATCGCCATGCCACCGCCGAGATCGGAGTGCTGGGCCAGGGTCGCCAGCCGCTCGTGTGCGGTCTCGGTCAGCGGCTTCTCGCTGGGATAGAGGAAATAGGCGTAGGCGCGCTCGCGGGAACGTCCCACGCGGCCACGCAACTGGTGGAGCTGCGAGAGACCGAGATTCTCCGCGCGCTCGATGATCATCGTGTTGGCATTGGAGACGTCCAGGCCGGACTCGACGATCGTCGTACAGACGAGGACGTCGAAGCGCTTCTCCCAGAAGTCCAGCATCACCTGCTCCAGCTGATGCTCGCCCATCTGGCCGTGCGCGGTGGCAACGCGAGCCTCGGGCACCAGCTCCTTGATCCGGGCGGCGGCCTTCTCGATCGAGCTGACCCGGTTGTGGATGAAGAAGACCTGGCCGTCGCGGAGCAGCTCACGTCGTACGGCGGCGATCACCTGCCGGTCCTCGTAGGCCCCGACATAGGTCAGCACCGGATGCCGCTCCTCCGGCGGCGTGGTGATCGTCGACATCTCGCGGATGCCGGTGATCGCCATCTCCAGGGTGCGCGGGATCGGCGTCGCGGACATCGAGAGCACGTCGACGCTGGTGCGCAGCCGCTTCATCTGCTCCTTGTGCTCGACACCGAAGCGCTGCTCCTCGTCGACGATGATCA
>JASLCW010000274.1 GCA_030151765.1 Marmoricola sp. | reverse complement strand
CCTGGGTGCTGCCATGACTCTCATCCTCCACGGATTGAGAGCCTCCATCAGACCCGGGGCGATTCAGGGATTTCATAGGAGTCGGCCGGTGCCGGCTGGTCATTCAGGTCGATGACGGGCTTGAGGCTGATGTGCTGGTGGCCCAGGAGGTCGGCGAGCATCCGGCGGGTGTGGGCGCCGAGTTCCTCAGCTCGGGCGATCCCAGAGCCTTGAAGCATCTGCGGGGTGAGGTGCAGGTAGACGACGGCCTTGCCACGCCTGGGGTCCCGACCCTGCAGGAAGTCCAGCGCCGCCTGGGGATCAGCCAACATCCCTAGCGCCTTCGCCCGCAGCTGTCCTCGGGTGGGACGGTCGGTGGGGTCGCTCTCGGCCTCGGCCAACAGGTCGGCAATCTGGTCACACGTCTGGCCCAGCCGAAGAGCATCGACGGCGTCCATGGGCGCGTAGACCGCCGCAGTCCCATCCACGGGTCGGGTGACGTGGACGTCGTGCTCCTTGCGCGCCTCGGTGACCCGGCCATCCAGCGCAGTCGGGTCGGCGGCAGCGGCACGGCCTTCCGCGGCGGCGAGGAGTCGGCCTGGGGACAGGCTGGCGTAGTCGCCTGCCAACTGCTCATCGACGAGCCGTGCCGCGTCCGGGGGTAGCTCCCGGGTGATGGTGGCGAGTTTGCGGGCCACCCACCCCGGCAGACCACCGGACAGCAGCGTGTCCCAGGCGTGGGGCATCCGGGCCGGGAGGTCGAGGGCGTCGGCCATGATCTTCTGCGCTGCCAGGGTGTGGGTGCCCCAGACCAGGCCGAGTTCGGCAGCGGCGTACTCCCATACCCGCATCCGGACGGCCCCTAGCTCACGCGTGTGCGAGACCCCGTCGCGGGTGACCTCGGCCGGGGAGACAGCGTATGCGAGTGCCCATTCCCGGGCGATGACCAGCTGTTCGGCCTCCGCAGTCCGGCGGGCGTGCTGGTTGGCCTCGGCACGGGCGAGCAGCTGCTCGGTGTGATCGGAGGGCGCGGGCGGCGAGTAGGTCATGAGTTCATGGTTTCAAACATATGTGCGATCCGCTAGTACTGGTCCGATATGGCCCGAGGAAAGGCCGGCCGGGGTGGAGAACTTGTCACCTAGGTGACAACTCCCCGAACCCTGTCGGCCTTGAGCCGGGAAGAAGCCGCGACCACCCGCGCGCGGGACCCGCCGCAGCGTGTCGGCCGTGAGCCGGGAGGAAGCCGCGACCACCCGCGCGGTCCTCCCTGTCGCCGCGTCTTCGGTGACCACCAATCAGCGCAGGTCCGGAGACGACGGTGACCGGAGCCGGCCGCTCCGGCGTTGCCGCCGAGCCAGGAGGCGGGGTCCGTCGAAACCCCTAGAGTCAGCCCGGTGACGCACCAGGAGAACATGCAGCCCGCTGATCTCGATGCCGTCCGGGACTCCTACGACCGCGTCGCGGACAACTATGTCGACCTGATCGCGAGCACGGGCCTCGGCGACATCCGTCTGCAGCCCTGGCTCAAGGCGTGCATGGACGTCTTCGCCGACGCGGTCCGCGAGCTCGGTCCTGTCCTCGACGTGGGCTGCGGGCCGGGGACGGTGACGGCCTATCTCCGGGAGTCTGGCCTCGATGTCTCCGGTGTCGACCTGTCGCCGCGGATGATCGAGCACGCCCGGCGACTGCATCCGGACTGTACCTTCGAGGTCGCCTCGGCGACCGATCTCGACCTTGCGCCCGGGTCGATGGGTGGGATCCTCGGCTGGTGGTCGCTCTTCAACCTGCCGCGTGAGGTGCTGCCGCAGGTGCTCGGAGGCTTCCATGACGCCTTGGTGCCCGGTGGGCAGGTGATCATCGCGACGCATGTCGGCGACGACGACGTACGGCGCACCGAGGCGTACGGCGGTGTCCCGGTGACGTGGACGACGTACCAGTGGCGACCGGAGCAGTTGGCTACCCTCGTCGAGGACGCCGGTCTTCAGGTCGTCGCCGAACTGCGCCTGCCGGCTGACGGTCCGATCGGTCCGGTCGTCGTGCTGGTGGCGCGACGGGATCGCTAGGGGCGCAGCGACTCGGCCTTCACGAGTGTCGCGATCACGACGAGATCCTGACCACTGCGGTTGTGGTTCACGTAGTTGGCCTGGTCGATCACCAGGCGGCCGGGGACGCGGGCGCTGACCTGCGGCAGGTCGAGGACGCGGTTCGCGTTGGCGTGGATCAGCTCGGTGATCCGATAGGTCAGGGTGCCGGTCCGGGTGGTCAGCACGATCTGCTCGCCGGACCGTACCTGGTCGAGATCGTCGAGTACGCCGGTGCCGTGGTCGTTCGAGGCGCCGACGATGACCACCGTGTCACCGCCCGGGCTGCCCGGTGTGCCGCGCGTCGCGAGACGCTGCAGGTCGGTCGGTCCCGCGGGGAAGAGGTAGCCCCGGCTGGCCGAGATCGCACTGCCGAAGCCGGCGTTCTGGATCACGCTGCCGATGCTGATCTCGTGCGGGGGCGAGTCGGGTACGGCGGTGATGACGCGCTTGCGCGGCTTCGGCTTGCTCGAGGGCGTTGAGGGTGCCGACGGTGTCGTCGACGGCGTTGCGGAGGGCGCCGGCGGGGTCGCCGAGGGTGTGGGCGATGCGGTCGCCGTCGGCGAGGTGGCCCCCGGGTGCGAGCCGTGCCGGGCCTTGTCGACGGTGAACCAGAGCACGACGCTCACGATGATCACGACGACGGCGGCTGCGGCCAGCCACGGCTTCACCCGCCGCACCGGCCTTGCGGCGCGGTGGCTGCTCGGCATGGTGGCAGTCTAGGGATCGGGTGCCGCGGCCCCGTGCCGAACCCGCCGGTGAGGCGGGGTGAAGGGCGCTTTGATGTTCATGCATAACTATGTATAGTCATGCATATGACGAAGTTCCAGGTCGCGGTCGCCGGTGCCAGTGGGTACGCCGGCGGCGAGGTGCTGCGACTGCTGCTGGCCCATCCCGACGCCGAGATCGGCACGCTGACGGCCGGGGGCAACGCGGGGGAGCGACTCGGGAGCCTGCAGCCGCACCTGATTCCTCTCGCTGACCGGATCCTTGCCGAGACGACGATCGAGCAGCTCAGCGGCCACGACGTCGTCTTCCTGGCACTGCCGCACGGTCAGTCGGCGGCGATCACCGCACAGCTGCCCGACGACGTCGTCGTGATCGACTGCGGAGCCGACCACCGGCTTACCGATGCCGCCGCCTGGACGAAGTTCTACGGCAGCGAGCACGCCGGGAGCTGGCCCTATGGCCTGCCGGAGCTGCCCGGACACCGGGAGCGGCTCGCCGGAGCGCGCCGGATCGCCGTACCGGGTTGCTATCCCACGGTCAGTTCGCTCTCGCTCGCCCCCGCGGTCGCGGCCGGCCTCGTCGAGACCGACGACCTCGTCATCGTGGCCGCATCGGGCACCAGCGGAGCCGGCAAGAAGGCCGCCACCAACCTGCTGGGCAGCGAGGTCATGGGTTCGACCTCGGCGTACGGCGTGGGCGGGGTCCACCGGCACACCCCCGAGATCGTGCAGAACCTCGGAGCTCTCACCGACGACGACGTCGCGGTCAGCTTCACTCCGCTGCTGGTCCCGATGCCCCGCGGCATCCTCGCCACCTGCACCGCGACCGTCGCCCAGGGCGTCACGGTCGACGAACTGCGCGCGGCCTACGAGAAGGCCTATGCCGACGAGCCCTTCGTGCACCTGCTCCCCGAGGGCCAGTGGCCCACGACCGGCGCGGTCCTCGGCTCGAATGCAGTCCACATCCAGATCGCCGTCGACGAGGCGGCCGGCCGGCTCGTCGCCGTCGGTGCGGTCGACAACCTCGCCAAGGGCACCGCCGGCGCCGCCGTCCAGTGCCTCAACCTCGCCCTCGGCCTGCCCGAGACCACCGGCCTCTCGACCGTAGGAGTTGCCCCATGAGTGTGACCGCCCCCAAGGGATTCCGGGCCGCCGGCGTCACCGCCGGCCTCAAGGCCAGTGGTTCCCCCGACATGGCGCTCGTCGTCAACGACGGGCCCTCGGCCGCCAGCGCGACGGTCTTCACCGGCAATCGCTGCAAGGCCAATCCGGTGCTCTGGAGCGAGCAGGTCGTCAAGGACGGCAAGGTGCGCGCGGTGGTGCTCAACTCGGGCGGCGCCAACTGCTACACGGGCACCGAGGGCTTCCAGACCACGCATGCCACGGCGGAGAAGGTGTCCGAGGGCCTCGGGATCGGCGCCGGCGACGTCGTCGTCTGCTCGACGGGCCTGATCGGACTGCTCAATGATCGCGCGACGCTGCTCAACGGCGTGGACAAGCTCGTCGCCGCGCTCAGCGCCGACGGCGGGCCCGAGGCGGCCATCGCGATCAAGACCACCGACACGGTCGCCAAGGAGGTCGTCGTCGAGGGCGACGGCTGGAGCATCGGCGCGATGGCGAAGGGTGCCGGCATGCTGGCGCCGGCGCTGGCCACGATGCTCGTCGTGATCACCACGGATGCCGATGTGCCGGCGGACCTGCTCGACCGGGCGCTGCGGGCCTCGACACGGGTCAGCTTCGACCGGCTCGACTCCGACGGCTGCCAGAGCACCAACGACACCGTGACCCTGATGGCCAGCGGGGCCTCCGGCGTACAGCCCGATGAGGCGGCCTTCACAGCGGCGCTCACGGAGGCGTGCACCTCGCTCGCGCTCCAGCTCCTCGCCGACGCCGAGGGTGCCGACCACGAGATCGCGATCACCGTGCTGGGCGCGGTCAGCGAGGACGAGGCGGTCGAGGTCGGCCGAAGCGTCGCGCGCAGCAATCTCTTCAAGGCGGCCGTCTACGGCTTGGACCCCAACTGGGGTCGGGTCCTGGCCAGCGTCGGTACGACGAAGGCGACCTTCGACCCGGCCGACCTCGATGTCGCCATCAACGACGTGTGGGTGTGCCGCAACTCCGGCCCCGCAGAGGATCCGGCGGGCATCGATCTCGAGCCGCGGCAGGTCACGGTGACGATCGATCTCAAGTCCGGTCCGACGCAGGCCACGGTCTGGACCAACGACCTCACCCACGCCTACGTGCACGAGAACAGCGCGTACAGCTCATGACTGAGGAGATGCGCCCGCCCGTGGAGCCCGCCAAGGCCGCGACCCTGGCCGCCGCACTGCCGTGGCTGATGCAGTACCACGGCAAGATCGTGGTGGTGAAGTACGGCGGCAACGCCATGACCGACGATGCCCTGAAGCGTGACTTCGCCGAGGACATCGTCTTCCTGCGGTACGCCGGCTTCAAACCCGTCGTCGTGCACGGTGGCGGTCCGCAGATCTCCCACATGCTCGACCGGCTCGGCATCCACAGCGAGTTCAAGGGCGGCCTGCGGGTGACCACCGACGAGGCGATGGATGTCGTCCGGATGGTGCTCGTCGGCCAGGTGCAGCGCGAACTGGTCGGACTCATCAATGCGCACGGTCCGCTCGCGGTCGGCCTGTCGGGTGAGGACGGCGGACTGTTCACGGCCCGGCGTACCGGGGCGATCGTGGACGGGGAAGAGGTCGACCTCGGCCTCGTCGGCGAGGTCGCCGAGGTCCGCCCCGAGGCCGTGCTCGACGTGATCGAGGCCGGCCGGATCCCGGTGATCTCGTCCGTCGCTCCCGACCCCGACGGTGCCGTGCACAATGTCAACGCGGACACCGCGGCCTCCGCCCTCGCGGTCGCGCTCGGTGCCGAGAAGCTGCTCGTCCTGACCGACGTGGAGGGGCTCTATCGCGACTGGCCCGCGAGTGACGACGTCATCGGCGAGATCAGCCCGGAGTCGCTCGCCGAGCTGATGCCGCGCCTGGCCAGCGGCATGGTGCCCAAGATGCAGGCCTGCCTCAACGCGGTCACCGGCGGCGTTCCGCGGGCCACCGTCGTCGACGGCCGCGAGCCGCACGCCGTACTCCTCGAGATCTTCACGGAGGAAGGCGTCGGCACCCAGGTGCTGCCCGGAGTGAAGACCAAGGTCAGGAAGGCGAAGCAGTCATGACCAACCAGGAGTGGACGAACCGATACACCGATGCGGTCATGAACACCTTCGGGCCGCCGCAGCTGGTGCTCGAGAAGGGCGCGGGCGCGGTCGTCTGGGATGCCGACGGCAAGCAGTACCTCGACTTCCTCGGTGGCATCGCCGTCAACGCCCTCGGCCACGCTCACCCCGCCCTCGTCGAAGCGGTGACGACGCAGTTGGGGACGCTCGGGCACATCTCGAACTTCTTCGCCTCCGGCCCCCAGATCGAGCTGGCCGAGCGCCTGCTCACCCTGATCGGCGCAGCCGGCCGGGTCTTCTTCACCAACTCCGGCACCGAGGCCAACGAGGCCGGCTTCAAGATCACCCGGCGTACCGGCCGCACGCACATCGTGGCCGCCGAAGGCGCCTTCCACGGCCGCACGATGGGGGCGCTGGCGCTCACCTCGAAGCTCGCCTATCGGGAGCCTTTCGAGCCGCTTCCGGGCCAGGTCACCTTCGTACCGTACGGCGACAGCGCCGCGCTGGCCGCGGCCGTGACCGATGAGACCGCGGCCGTGATCCTCGAGCCGATCCTCGGCGAGGCCGGCGTGGTCGTCGCCCCCGACGGCTATCTCGCGGACGCCCGCCGGATCACCCGCGAGCACGGCGCACTGCTGTGGCTCGACGAGATCCAGACCGGCATCGGCCGCACCGGCCACTGGTTCGCCGCGGCGACGGAGGTCGACCCGGACATCGTCACGCTGGCGAAGGGTCTGGCCGGCGGCATCCCGATCGGCGCGTGCCTCGCTCTGGGTGAGGCCGCGACGCTCTTGCAGCCGGGCAATCACGGCAGCACGTTCGCGGGGAATCCGATCGCCTGCGCGGCCGCGCTCGCCGTACTCGACACGATCGAGCGCGAGGACCTGCTGACGTCTGCGTTGTCGCTGGGGGAGCGGATTCGCGAAGGCCTGGCCTCCGACAGCCGGGTGACCGAGACCCGGGGCGAAGGCCTGCTGATCGGCCTCGAGCTCGACGGCGACTATGCGCCGCAGGTGGTCGCGGCCGCGCGTGCGGCCGGCTTCCTGGTCAACGCGCCCACGCCGACCCGCATCAGGCTCGCCCCGCCCCTGATCATCTCCCCGGAACAGGTCGACGCACTCGTCGCCGCCTGGCCCGCGATCCTCGACAAGGCCTTTGCGGCGAAGGAGAAGGCATGAGGCCCGGAATGAGGCACTTCCTCCGTGACGACGACCTGAGCCCGGCGGAGCAGGCGGAGATCCTCGACCTGGCGGTGAAGCTCAAGGCCGAGCCCTACGACCACAAGCCGCTCGACGGCCCACGCACGGTGGCGATGATCTTCGACAAGCCGACCCTGCGCACCCAGTCGTCCTTCGCGGCGGGCATCGCCGAGCTCGGCGGTCACGCGATGCTGGTCGACGGCCAGTTGGCGGGCATCGGCGTACGTGAGTCGATCGAGGACGTCGCCCGCGTGATCGGCCGGCAGGCCTCGATGATCGTCTGGCGCACCTACGACCAGTCCCGGCTGGACGTCATGGCGGCGTACGCCGGCGTACCGGTGGTCAATGCGCTCACCGACCAGTTCCACCCGTGCCAGACGCTCGCCGACCTGCTCACCATCCGCGAGCACCGTGGGGATCCGGCGGGCCAGGTCCTCACCTTCGTCGGCGATGCCGCCTGCAACATGGGCAGTTCCTATCTGATTGCCGGTGCTCTGGCCGGCATGCACGTGCGGGTCAGCGCCCCCGAGGGCTACGCGCCCGACGCCGAAGCGCTCGCCCGCGCCGCCGCGATCGGTGCCGAGACCGGCGGCTCGGCCAGTTTCGTCGCCGACCCGGTCGAGGCGGTGACCGGCGCCGACGTGGTCGCCACCGACACCTGGATCTCGATGGGCAAGGAGGGCGAGGCGGCCGCACGCACCGCGGTCTTCCTGCCCTGGCAGCTCAACGAGGACCTGCTCGCCCATGCGAAGGACGACGCGATCGTGCTGCACTGCCTTCCTGCCTATCGCGGCAAGGAGATCAGCGCCGACGTGCTCGACGGGCCGCGTGCGGTCATCTGGGACGAGGCCGAGAACCGCCGCCATGCCCAGAAGGCCGTCCTCGCCTGGCTCGCGGCGCAGGAAGCCCGATGAGCAGCGCGATCCCGCTCACCAAGAGCGCCCGCCAGCAGCGGATCATCGAGCTGCTGGAGTCCGAGCAGGTGCGCTCCCAGACGGAGCTGGCCGACCTGCTGGCCGCCGCCGGGGTGAGTGTCACCCAGGCGACGCTCTCGCGCGATCTCGTCGAGCTCGACGCGGTGAAGGTCAGGGGAGCGGACGGTGCGCTCGTGTACGCCGTACCCGGGGAGGGCGGGGATCGCAGTCCCGTGGTCGCGCGCGAGTCCGCGGCCAGCGAGGCCAGGCTGGCGCGGCTGTGCGCGGAACTCCTCGTCGCGGCCGATTCCAGCGCCAATCTCGTCGTACTCCGCACCCCGCCCGGCGCCGCCAACTTCCTCGCCTCGGCGATGGACAAGGCGGAGTTGGGGGAGGTGCTCGGCACCATCGCGGGCGATGACACGGTTCTCGTGATCACCCGCGACCCCAAGGGCGGCACCGATCTCGCCCGACGCATGCTCGAACTGGCCAATCGCGGACACGGACAGGACACCCACGAATGACCGACAGCGGTACGACGACAGGTTCAACGATCGGCGGCAAGCTCTGGGGCGGCCGGTTCGCCGGCGGACCCAGCCCCGAGCTCGAGGCGCTTTCCGTCTCGACGCACTTCGACTGGCGGCTGACGCCCTACGACCTAGCCGGATCGCGCGCCCACGCACGGGTTCTGCACGCCGCCGGCCTGCTCACCGACGCCGATCTCAACGGCCTGATCGCCGGACTCGACGCGATGGGAGAGCGGTACGCCGCCGGCGAGCTGCATCCGGATCCCTCCGACGAGGACGTGCACGGTGCCCTCGAACGCCTGCTCATCGCGGAGGTGGGCCCCGAGCTCGGTGGACGGTTGCGCGCAGGGCGTTCCCGCAACGACCAGGTCGCGACGCTCTTCAAGGCATTCCTTCGCGATCACGGCCGCGCCGTGCGTGGTCTTGTGCTCGACCTGATCGACGCGATCGCCGACCAGGCGGCGGCGCACCCCGACGCGATCATGCCGGGCCGCACCCATCTCCAGCACGCACAGCCGGTGCTGCTCGCGCACCACCTGATGGCGCATGGGTGGGCGCTGCTCCGCGATGTCGACCGCTGGGCCGACTGGGATGCGCGCGTGGCCGTCGATTCGCCGTACGGCTCGGGGGCACTGGCCGGCTCCAGCCTCGGCCTCGACCCACGGGCGGTGGCCCGGGAGCTCGGCTTCGCCGACTCGACCGCGAACTCGATCGACGGTACGGCGAGCCGCGACTTCGTCGCCGAGTTCGCCTTCGTGTCCGCGATGGCCGGTGTCGACCTCAGTCGCTTCGCCGAGGAGATTATCCTCTGGAACACCAAGGAATTCGGCTTCGTCCGGCTCAACGACGCCTTCTCCACCGGGTCGAGCATCATGCCGCAGAAGAAGAACCCCGACATCGCCGAGTTGGCACGTGGCAAGGCCGGCCGGGTGATCGGCAACCTGTCGGGCCTGCTCGCGACGCTGAAGGGCCTGCCGCTGGCCTACAACCGGGACCTTCAGGAGGACAAGGAGCCGGTCTTCGACTCGATCGACACCCTCGAGGTGCTGTTGCCGGCCTTCACCGGCATGGTCGCCACGCTGGGCTTCGACACCGAGCGGATGGCCGTGCTGGCGCCGCAGGGCTTCTCGCTGGCCACGGACATCGCCGAGTGGCTGGTCCGCGAGCGGGTGCCCTTCCGGGAGGCCCATGAGATCGCCGGTGCCTGCGTGCGGGTCTGCGAGGAGCGCGGCATCGAGCTCGACGCCCTCACCGACGAGGACTTCGCGGCCATCGACGAGCGCCTGCACGCCGGGGTTCGTTCCGTGCTGAGTGCAGCAGGCTCCATCGCCTCCCGTGACGGCCGCGGTGGGACGTCTCCGCTGCGGGTGGGGGAGCAGCTCCTGGAGCTGCGCGAGCGGGTGGCCGCCCAGCGTGCCCGACTGGGCTGAGGGCCGGCCACTGGACGTGGCGCCGCGACTTCTCAACGCGGTGCTGCGGTACGACGGCGTCGCCGTGCGCATCACCGAGGTCGAAGCGTACGACGGCGCACACGACCCGGGATCCCATGCCTACAAGGGAAAGACCCGGCGCAATGCGGTGATGTTCGGGCCGCCGGGTCGCCTGTACGTCTACTTCACCTACGGGATGCACCATTGCGCGAACCTGGTCACCGGACCCGAGGGCGATCCCGGCGCGGTGTTGATCCGCGCGGGGGAGATCGTGGAGGGTGTCGAGCTCGCCCGCGCACGTCGTACCGGGTCGAGCGACCGCGACCTGGCGCGCGGGCCCGCCCGTCTCTGCAAGGCGCTCGGCCTGGACCTGAGCCTCAACGGCGTCCTCGCCGACCTCGAGCCCGGTCCGGCGCCTGACACGGTGGAGACCGGTCCCCGGGTGGGCCTGCGGCTCGCCGCGGACCGGCCCTGGCGCTTCTGGATCAGCGGTGATCCCACCGTTTCGCGTTACGTCCCCGCCAAACCGCGCTGAGACCCCACACAAATGCATCAAAACCGCGCCGAGAACCCACACAAATGCATCCTCAACCCGCCGAGACCCCAGAAGAATGCAGGAGCAGTCCACTCCGCGACCTGATACGAAAGGCGTATGAGCGAGGTGAAGCTGACGACGGCGGCCGTGCACGACCTGATGCCGCTGACCGCCAATCTGGGCATGGAGCTCGTGGAGGCCGGCCCGCAGGAGGCGGTCTGCACGATGGCGTGGCGCAAGGACCTGACCACGGTCGCCGACGGATTCCATGGCGGCGCGCTGATGGCACTCGCGGACTCGGCCGGAGCGATCGTCGCCTTCCTCAATCTGCCCGAAGGCGCCGGCACCTCGACGGTCTCGTCCAGCACCGTCTTCCTGCGCGCGGCACGGGAAGGCAAGGTCACCGCGACATCGCGGCTGGTCCATGCCGGGCGGAGCACCATCGTGGTCGAGACCACGGTGGCCGATGAGGACGGCCGCGCACTCACCCGCACCACCCAGACGCAAGCAGTGATGACGGCCCGCTGATGCTGATTCATCCCTGGGACCGGGCGACTCGCGAGGAATGGCATGAGGTCCTCCGCCACCACGACTTCGGGCAGTTGATCAGCGCGGGTCATGTCGACGGCTACCCGGTCGTCGTACCGACGCATTTCCTGTACGACGGCGAGGACGCCGTGTTGCTGCACCTGGCGCGACCCAACCCCATCTGGCGAGCGCTCGAGGCCGATCCCCGCGTCGTGCTCACCGTTGCGGCCGACTGGGCCTATGTCGAAGCGGCCTGGAATGCGGATCTCACAAGCGATCCCGACGTCGGGGTGCCCACGTCGTACTACACCTCGGTCCAGCTCCTAGGCGTCGCCGAGATCGTCGACGACCCGGTCGAGAAGGCTGCTGTGGTCGCGGCGCAGTTGGCTCATCACGAACGCCCGGGATCCACCCGGGTGGCACCCTCCGTCGACATCGAGAGCGATCGGCGCCAGCTGTCGGGCATCCGCGGCATTCGGATCCGGATCGAGAGTGTCAAGGCCAAGCAGAAGTACGGCGGCAACAAGGAGATCGACCACCGGCTGGCCATCGCCGAGCACCTGGCCGAGCGGGATGCCCCGGGTGACGCGGCGGCCCGGGCACATCTCCTGCGGCGCGGGACCTGAGGCGGCGTCCCGAGGCCGAGTACGGCAGGCTTGTCCCGTCACCACCACGAACGAAAGGCTCATCGTGTCCGTCGATCCCACTCTCCTCGACGATCTGGAGTGGCGCGGCCTGATCGCGCACTCGACCGATCGCGACGCCCTGCGCGAAGCGCTGACGGCGGGGAGCGTGAAGTTCTATGTGGGCTTCGACCCGACCGCGCCGAGCCTGCATCTGGGCAATCTGGTTCAGATCCTCACCGCACGACGCCTGCAGGATGCCGGGCACACGCCGTACGCGCTGGTGGGCGGCGCCACCGGCATGATCGGCGACCCGCGTGACTCGGGCGAGCGCACCCTCAACTCGGTCGAGACCGTGCGTGAATGGGTCGACCGGGTGCGCGGCCAGATCGAGCCCTTCCTGAGCTTCGAGGGCGCCAATGCGGCCACGATGGTCAACAACTACGACTGGACGCAGCAGTTGTCGACGATCGACTTCCTGCGCGACATCGGCAAGCACTTCCCGGTCAACCGGATGCTGGCCCGCGATGTCGTCGCGCGGCGACTCGAGGCGGGCATCAGCTACACCGAGTTCAGCTACATCCTGCTGCAGTCGATGGACTTCCTCGAGCTCTACCGGAGCCACGGTGTCACGCTGCAGTTCGGCGGCTCGGACCAGTGGGGCAACCTGACGGGCGGCGTCGAGCTGATCCGTCGTGCCGCACAGGGGCAGGCGCACGCCTTCGCGACGCCGCTGATCACCAAGTCCGACGGCACCAAATACGGCAAGACCGAGGGTGGGGCGCTCTGGCTCGATCCGGTGATGATGTCGCCGTACGCCTTCCACCAGTTCTGGCTCAACGTCGAGGACGCCAAGGTCGGCGAGTTGTTGCGCATCTTCACCTTCCTGTCGCACGACGCGATCCTCGAGCTCGAGGCGCAGACGGCGGAGAAGCCCTTCCTGCGCGCCGGGCAGAAGGCGCTCGCCGATGCGGTCACCAGCCTCGTCCACGGCGAGACCGAGACGGAGCAGGCCAAGGCCGCGGCCGGCGCGCTCTTCGGTGGCGGGGACCTGCGTGAGCTCAACGCCTCGACCCTGGCCGCGGCACTGGCCGAGACGGGTCTCACCGAGGTGCCGCAGGGTACGACGATCGTCGACCTGCTGCTGCTCACCGGGCTGGTGAAGAGCCGTGGTGAAGCCCGGCGAACGCTCACCGAGGGCGGCGTCTACTTCAACAACGAGCGGGTCAGCGAGGGCGAGTGGACGCCCGTGTCCGACGACCTGATCGCGGGCATGGCGGTACTGCGCCGGGGCAAGAAGAACTTCGCCGGCATCAGCGTGATCTGACCATGCCCTTCGACCCGTCTCCCGTCGTCGCGGCCGGCCGGGCGGCGATGCCGCCGGCGATGCGCGACTACGTGGCGGCGGGCTCCTGGGACGAGATCACGGCGGGGGAGGCGGCGAGTGCGTGGGCGCGACACCGCCTCCGGCCGCGAGTGCTTCACGGCGGGGGTGAGCCGAACGTCGACACGGCTCTGCTCGGTCGTCCGGCGGCAACGCCCATCGGGATCGCCCCGACCTCACTGCAACGGCTGGCGCACCCCGATGGCGAAGTGGCGATGGCCGCCGGCGCCCGCACTGCCGGCTGTGTGCACGTGGTCTCCTCCAATGCGGGGCATCGTTTCGCGGAGATCGGAGCCAGAGCGGGCGCCTGGTGGCTGCAGCTCTACCTGCCACCCGACCGTCGCTCGGCGCTGCCCGTCGTCGAGGTCGCGCGCGCGGGCGGCGCGTCGGCGCTGGTGCTCACCGTCGACACGCCCCAACCGGGCCCGAAACGACGGCCCGACGAGGCCGCGTGGGCGGACATCGACCTGAGCTGGTTCCGCTGCAATTTCGACGATCCCGAGACGGTGCGCTGGGCGACGGACCTGCATCCGCCGGACATCGGCTGGCTCGGTGAGGCGTCCGGGCTGCCGGTCGTCGTCAAGGGCGTGCTGCGTGCCGACGACGCGATCAGCTGTGTCGAGGCCGGGGCCGCGGCGGTCTGGGTGTCCAACCACGGTGGGCGCCAACTCGACCGCGCCGTACCGACGGCTGTCGCGCTGCCGGAGGTGGTGGCCGCCGTCGCCGGTCGTGCGGAGGTCTATGTCGACGGCGGCATCGGCTCCGGGCTCGACGCGCTGACCGCACTGGCGCTCGGAGCGCAGGGCGTCTTCCTGGGGCGCCTTCCGGCGTACGCGCTGGCGGCCGGCGGGGCGGACGCCGTCGCCGATCTGATCGGCGATCTCACGGCTGATCTCGCGCTTGCCATGCAGCTCGCCGGCGTACGCGATCTCGAGGAGATCGGGCCCGACCTGTTGGTTTGATCCACCCGATCCTGAAAGATCGCTGTGCGCGGGCTTGGTCCGAACCGTCAGTTGACTCTCAGCATATTTCGGGGGGACGTTTCATCGTGGCTGCCTAACGTCGCCGACATGACGATTCCGGTTTCGGGTGTTCGTACCGACCTGACCGACAGCACCATCATCGCGATCGACCAGCCGCAGGCCGAGACCTTGGTCGATCTGCTCTGGGGAAGCGTTCGTTCGACTCCCCATGCCGCCGCGCTGCAGGCAGACGACGTCACTCTGACGTACGCCGAACTGTGGGCCGATGTCGAGCGGCTGGCGACGCGCCTGAGACGTAAGGGCATCGGGCCCGGCGACCGTGTCGGCGTCCAGGTCGGAAGCGGTACGACGGATCTGTACGTCGCCATCCTCGGCGTACTCCGTGCCGGCGCAGCGTATGTGCCCGTCGACGCCGAGGACCCCGTCGAGCGCGTGGTGACGGTCTTCAACGTCGCCGATGTCTGCGCCGTCGTGACCGAAGGCCTCGACCTCGACGTACGACGCACGGGTGGGGGCATCGAGCGTGAGCCTCTTCCCGGCGACGATGCGTGGATCATCTTCACGTCCGGATCGACCGGTGAGCCGAAGGGCGTCGCCATCACCCATGCCAGCGCGGCGGCCTTCGTGCGCGCCGAGCAGGGCATGTGGGATCTGGGACCTCAGGATCGCGTGCTGGCAGGGCTTTCCGTCGCCTTCGATGCCAGTTGTGAGGAGATGTGGCTGGCGTGGGCGAATGGCGCGACCCTGGTGCCGGCGCCACGTCGCGTGGTTCGTTCGGGAGCGGATCTCGGTTCCTGGCTGGGAGAGCGCGGTGTCACGGTCGTCTCCACCGTGCCGACGCTCGCCGCGCTGTGGAGCGATGACGTCATCAGCGGCCTGCGACTGCTCATCCTGGGCGGCGAGGCCCTGCCGCAGCCCTTGGCGGATCGCCTTGCCGCACAGTGCGAAACCTGGAACACCTATGGTCCGACCGAAGCCACGGTGGTGACGACCGCGACCCGCGTCGTACCGGGTCGACCGCTCACGATCGGTCGCCCGCTGGCGGGTTGGCTCACGGCCGTCGTCGATGCCGAGGGCAGGCCCGTTCCCGACGGCGAGCCCGGCGAGCTCGTGATCGGTGGTGTCGGTCTCGGTCGCTATCTCAACCCCGCACTGGATCGCGAGCGTTATGCCCCCAATCCCCACTTGGGCTGGGCGCGCGCCTATCGATCGGGTGACGTCGTCACGGCGACGAAGGACGGCTATGCCTTCGGCGGCCGACGGGACGACCAGATCAAGTTCGGCGGTCGGCGCATCGAACTGGGCGAGATCGACGCCGCGCTAGCCAGTCATCCGGGTGTGCTCGCCGGAGCGGCGGCGATGCGTACGACGGACGCGGGCAATGCCGTCCTCGTCGGCTATGTGCTCCCCGCGGCGGATGTCACCGTCGATCCGGCCGAGGTGCGTGCGCACGTGGCCGGGCTGCTCTCGGGCGGGATCGCGCCCCTGGTGATCGTGTTGGACGAGATGCCTCTCAAGGTGTCGGGCAAGGTCGATCGCTCCGGCCTGCCCTGGCCGCCGCCGAACAAGCACGATGCGGTCGGCCTGAGCACGACCGAGTCCTGGGTCGCGGACCGCTGGCGGGAACAGCTCGGCCCGGTCCAGCTCGAGGCGACCAGTGACTTCTTCGAGTCCGGGGGCACCTCGGTGGCGGCCGCCAAGCTGGTGTCCGTCGTACGAGCGTCGTATCCGCAGGTGGCGGTCGCGGACGTCTACCACCATCGCACGCTCGCCGAGTTCGCCGTGCACCTCGACGCGATCGCCGGCCAGCAGGCCGCGCTCTCGATCGATCGGGAGCCGGTCAGCGCGAAGAGCCGTTGGCTGAACGCGACGGTTCTCACCGGCCTTACAGCGCTCCTGATGACGATCACCGCGTTGCCCTGGGTGATCGCGATCCTCGCCTACGACGACCTCGTCGGTGGGGCGAGCATGCCCGTCGCGCCGTGGTGGCTGTTGATCTCGGTGTGGCTGCTGCTGGCGAGTACGCCGGGTCGTGCGCTTCTCGTCATGGGCATCCGGCGACTGCTCCTCCCACGCCTCCGACCGGGCCGATATCGCCGACACTCCAGTGTGGGTTGGCGATTGTGGTTCGTCGAACGGCTCGCGGACCTCTTCCACATCGATCACTTCAGCGGTACGCCGTGGGCCGGACGGGTTGCCCGCTGGTCCGGATTCGCTGTGCACCGCAGCGCGCGCCTGGCGACGGTGCCGCCGCCGAGCGGGCTGGTGCGCATCGGCGCCGATGTGACGATCGAGGGTGAGGTCGACATGCACGGTTGGCATGTCGAAGGCGCCGATGTCGTCGTCGCCGAGGTCGTGATCGAGGACGGCGCTCGCATCGGTCAGCGCGCCGCGCTGACTCCGGGTGTCCGCATCGGCGCCGGCGCCGAGATCGAGCCGGGCGCGGTGATCACCTGCGACGTACCGGCGGGCGAACGGTGGGCCGGAGCGCCCGCGAAGCGTGTGGGTGCGGCTGGGGAACTGTGGCCGCCCGACCTTCCGCCGCCGGCGACAACCGCGCGGCACAAGCTGATCTTCGGCGTGGGCCTGATGCTGCGCACCTTGCTGCCGTACATCTCGATGCTGCCGATGGCGGTGCTGGTCGACATCTTGCTCGGAGGTTCGCTGGTCGGCAGCCTCCCGCACATGCTGATCGCATCACCGGTGATCGCCCTCGGCTTCGTCGTGACGGAGGCGGTGCTGCTGGCGCTGTCGATGCGCGTGGCCGGCCGCTGGCTGCGACCCGGGTGGCATCGTGACAACAGCGCCGTTGCGTGTGCTCTGTGGTTCAGCGGTGGCCTCTTCGGCGACGCGATCGCGAGCCTCTTCCCGCTGTTCTCGTCGAGCTTCACCCGGGCCTGGCTGCGTCTGGCCGGCATCCGGATCGGCAAGGGCACCGAGATCTCGACCGCGTCCGGGCTCAACCGCCTGATCAGCTTCGGCGAGCTCTGCTTCTCGACCGACGACGTCTGCTTCGCCGTGGCACGTTCACGCGGTGGCTGGATCGAGGTCGGGTCCGTCGCCATCGGTGATCGCACCTTCCTCGGCAACGGCGCGATCATCCGCGGCGGCACCAGGATCGGCAACGACTGCCTGATCGGGCTGCAGACGGTGGCTCCCGAACGCGTCGAGCACGGAAGCTCCTGGTTCGGTACGCCGGCACTGGAGTTGCCGCGCGTACGCATCAACAGCGATCCCCGACGTACGCTCCGACCGCCTAGGCACCTGCGTGCGGCGCGGCGCTTCTTCGACGTGCTGCGGATCCTCGTGCCGACGACCATCTCGGTTGCGCTCGCATCGGCCTGCTACGTGGCGATCGCCGCCGTCGGGGCCGCTCATGGTGCGCTGGGGATGCTGGTGGCCGCGCCGCTCGTGGTGGTGGCGGGAGGGATCGTCGCCTGCACCGTCACCGTCGTGCTGAAGTGGCTGCTGATCGGGCGCTACGACACCCGCAGCCATCCCTTCTTCTCGACCTTCGTCTGGCGCGACGAACTGATCAACTCCTGCCAGGAGGTGCTTTCCGGGTCGTGGCTGCTCGCGCATGCGACCGGGACGCCGCTCCTGAACGCCTATCTCCGGGTCCTGGGAGCGAAGATCGGCCGGGACGCCTACATCGACACGCTCGCGATCACCGAGTACGACCAGGTGGACGTCGGGGAGAGCGCCTCGGTCAACCGGGACGCCTGCATCCAGACGCATCTCTTCCAGGACCGGGTGATGCAGATCGGGCCGTCACGGCTGGGCAGGGAGTCGTCGATGGGACCGCGCACGGCGGTCCTGCCCGATACGGCCGTCGGCGACCACACCCACCTCGGCACCCGTTCGGTGCTGCTGCGGGGGGAGAGCCTGCCTGACGGCACCCGATGGATCGGCGTACCCGTCGTGGGAGACGCTCCGGCGACGTGACGACTCCGCATCTGGAGGTTCATGACGCGCGCCGGTGGCGCGTCGAGGAGGGGGAGTGGCGCGCTCACGTGCGCGCCCTTCCGCCCGTGCGCGGCGTACCGGGCATGGTGAGCCGCTCGTACCGGTATCCGTGGGCCGTCGTGGCCAGTCACGGCCTGCCTATGGGCGTGGACATCGAGATGCTCGACGCCGTGGCCGCCGACGACCTCGCTTTCGCGGAGACGATCTGTACGCCGGACGAGCTGGCGCGCTTCCGGGACGGGGGTTCTGCGGAGCTCGTCGATCTCTGGTCCGGGAAGGAGGCCCTGGCGAAGGCGCTCGGTGATCCCCTGAGCCACGATCCGCGCCGCCTCGAGGCGCCCGCAGGGTGGGAGCCGGCCGCCGGCGACGGCCTCAGGAGCCGGGGAATCTGGCTCGCCCGGCGACTGCCGTTGACGGGGGAGCCAGGCGGGAGCTGCCTCGGCTGGATGGTCTGGCAGAACCCCGAAACATGCCCTGACCTGCGCGAACGTCCGGTGTGACCGGGGACACGTCATCTCGATTTGCCAAGCCGTTCGGATCCCCATAATGTTCTCTTTGTCGCCAGGGAGCGCGGCGGGACGAAAGGCCGAGAGGCCGGTCGGACGGCGCCAGGCGAAACCCCCAACAGCACTTCACCTCGATCGAGGTGGCACGGGCGTGCGGATCTCCGCCACTGTACCAACTCGATCGCAACACAGTGCCCGGGGGAGCTGGCTCAGGAGCCGATTTGACTCGGCCCCGACAAGTCAGTAAGTTTGCTCAGGTTGCCCCAGCGGCAGGCCGAGAGGCCGAGCTGCGGTGCGCGCTTGATCCTTGAGAACTCAACAGTGTGCCAAAAGTCGACGAATTAATTACCCGTCCGACTTGATCTGGAAGGCCTCGGTCTTCGAGTGATAGGGGACGGTTCCTTTGGTAAGAACAATGATTCTGACAATCTTGTCAGTGTCTGTCTCTTGCCGGGACAACATCCAAAGAATTGGCAGCCGGTTCGCCGGTTGTCGCAAGATTTCAACGGAGAGTTTGAT
This sequence comes from Marmoricola sp., assembly GCA_030151765.1. Classification (GTDB taxonomy): domain Bacteria; phylum Actinomycetota; class Actinomycetes; order Propionibacteriales; family Nocardioidaceae; genus Marmoricola. Next base: position 49 of record JASLCW010000274.1, on the reverse strand, counting down.
CCTGGCTCAGGACGAACGCTGGCGGCGTGCTTAACACATGCAAGTCGAG
>JASLCW010000241.1 GCA_030151765.1 Marmoricola sp. | reverse complement strand
AGCCCCTCGACGCAGTCGTCGTTGAGGTTCACATGGCTCACCGTGGCGACGCCGTACGGCGTCTCGGTGGCCCGGTCGAGAGGTGCGTCGACAGCGAAGCCGTGGTTGTGCGCGGTCACCTCGACCTTGCCGGTGGTCCGGTCCATGACCGGCTGGTTGATGCCGCGGTGTCCGTACTTCAGCTTGTAGGTGCCGAAGCCGAGCGCGCGACCGAAGAGCTGGTTGCCGAAGCAGATGCCGAAGTACGGGAGACCCTCGGCGAGCGCGCCCTCGAGCAGCTCGATCTGGCCGATGGTGGCCGCCGGGTCGCCGGGGCCGTTGGAGAAGAACAGGCCGTCGGGATTGACCGCCTGCACCTCATCAAGGGTCGCGGTGGCGGGCAGCACGTGCACCTCGATGCCGCGCTCGCTCATCATCCGCGGGGTGTTCGCCTTGATGCCGAGGTCGAGAGCGGCCACGGTGAACTTCTTCTCACCGACCGCGGGCACGACGTAGGTCGCGCCGGTGCTGACCTCGCCGGACAGATTGGCGCCGGTCATCTCACCGGACTCGCGGACCCGGGCGAGCAGCGCCTCAGGGTCGGTCTCGGTGGTGGAGATGCCGACCCGCATCGCACCGCGCTCGCGCAGGTGGCGGGTCAGGGCGCGGGTGTCGATGCCGCTGATCCCGACGACGCCCTGATCGCGCAGCGCGTCGTCGAGGGAGCGGCGGGAGCGCCAGTTGCTGGGGATCCGGGCGGGATCGCGAACGACGTACCCGGCCACCCAGATGCGGCTGGACTCCGGGTCCTCGTCGTTCATGCCCGTGTTGCCGACATGCGGCGCCGTCATCACGACCACCTGCCGGTGGTACGACGGATCGGTCAGCGTCTCCTGGTAGCCGGTCATGCCGGTACTGAAGACCGCTTCGCCGAAGGTCTCACCGGCGGCGCCGTAGGACTCTCCGTGGAAGGTGCGGCCGTCCTCGAGGACGAGCATCGCCGCGGTGGGAATCGTTGCAGGCGCGGGGGCAGACTCCGTCACGCCGTACCTCCTTCTCCGCCTCACAGGACGGATCGTTAAAGGATGTTCGAGCGCGCTCAGCCTATCAGCGGGTAAGCCTCAGGCTGCGTCCTGGTCGAGTCGCAGAGCGGTGTGGCGGAAGCGCTCCGCCGCCCGCGCCGCCGGATGCGCGATCACGGCGGCCAGTACGGCGAGCGCGGCGATGATCGCCCACCCCGGCGCGCCCCAGTTGAGGGCGAGGAAGGTGAACAGGCCCGGGAAGAGGATCGGCTCGGCCTGGTAGCCGAGACTCCAGACACCCTGATAGTCGCCGAGGCGACGCGGGTCGGAGAGCTCGGACTGGAAGCCCCAGTCGGAGGCCGACTGCCACAGCTCGGCACCGGTGATGGTCACGTGGCCGAGCCAGATCAGCGCGATCGAGATCCAGCCGACGGTGTCATGGGTGATCGCGATGATCCCGCAGGAGAGCACGAAGGCGACCGCACAGCGTCGTACCGACTTGAGCGCGCCGGGGACCGTGTCGGAGCCGCGCGCGGCCCGCACCTGGAGCAGCACCGCCATGACGGTGTTGGTCCCGAAGAGCCAGGCCAGCAGGGTGTGCGGCGCGTCCGTGCGTTCGACCAGCCAGAGCGGCACCACGACATTGAGCAGCACCTGGTTGGAGGCGAGTACGCCGTTGGTGCCTGCGAGGGTGACGAAGCCGCGATTGCGCCAGGCCCTCGGTCCCGCTCCCCCGGCCCCGGCGTGCTGGTCCTCGTCCAGCTGCACCGGAGGCAGCGCCGCCACCATCGCGGCATTCACCAGGAGCAGGACGCCGGTCAGGATCGGCACCGCCGTGATCGCCTCTCGGGTGCCGATCGCGAGCGCGACACCGCCCGCCAGTGCGCCCAGGGTGTAGCCGACATTGCGAGCCGCGCGCATGTAGGCCAGCGCCCGCACCCGTTGTGGACCCCGGGGGAAGATGGCCAGCCGATAGACATTGCGGCCGGTGTTGCCCGCCGTACTGAAGGCAGCCGTCAGGGACAGCAGGGCCACGAAGCTCCAGAAGTCCCGCGAGAGCGGCCAGCCGAAGTAGAAGACCGCCTCGACGACCGAGGCGACCGACCACAGCACCTTGGCCCCCACCCGGTCGGTCAGCCGGCCGAGCGGGATCGCCAGCGCCAGCGTCACCGCCCCCGCGATGGACATGCCGAGGCCGACCTGCGCACCGCTCAGGCCGACGATCTTCGTGAAGAAGACGGCCGTGCCGGTCATGAAGGAGCCGGTCGCGAAGGCGGAGAGCACGCACTGGAAGGCAAGATCGCGTTCGAGTTTGTCCTCTGGAATCACGCGCCCGATCACGTGCGTGAGTCAACCATCAAAGTGACGCCGAGACCCCACTCAAATGCATCTGACTGGTCAGCGCTGGTGGGTCCTGTTGCCACGCAGGTACGTCGAGTGCACGGCCGCCGCGAAGCTCCTGCCATGCCAGGGGTTGTTCCGCGACAAGGACAGCGAGGCATCGCGGTCCACCGTCACCGAGGCCGACGGATCGATCAGCGCCAGGTTCGCCGGAGCACCCACGACCAGCTCTCCTCCCTGGCCCTCGAGGCCGGCGATGCGGGCGGGCGCGGACGACATCACCCGGGCCAGGTCACGCCAGCCGAAGCTGCCGGACTCGACCATCACCGAAGCCACCACCGACAGCGCGGTCTCCAGACCGAGCATCCCGAAGGCGGCGTCGATGAAGGCATGCTCCTTGTCGTGGCGGGCGTGCGGCGCGTGGTCGGTGGCGACCGCGTCGATGGTGCCGTCGGCGAGCGCGGAGCGCAGCGCCTCGACGTCCTCGGCAGGGCGCAGCGGCGGATTCACCTTGTACACAGGGTCATAGGCGCTGAGCAGATCCGTGGTGAGCACCAGGTGATGCGGCGTGACCTCGGCCGTCACGGCGACGCCCTGCGCCTTCGCCCAGCGGATCACCTCGACGCTGCCGGCGGTGGACACGTGCGCGACGTGCACCCGCGAGTTCGTGTGCCGGGCGAGCATCACATCACGCGCGACGACGACCTCCTCGGCGATGCCGGGCCAGCCGGGGAGGCCGAGACGCCCGGAGATCTCACCCTCATGACAGCAGGCCGAAGGGCCGGCGAGCGAGGAATCCTGCGAGTGCTGACTGATCACGCCACCGAAGGCACGGACATACTCCAGTGCACGACGCATCACCCGCGGGTCGCCGACGCACTTGCCGTCGTCGGAGAAGACCTTCACGCGCGCCCGCGAGCGCGCCATCAGGCCGAGTTCGGCGAGTTCCTCACCGGCCAGCGCCTTCGTGACCGCGCCGACCGGCTGTACGTCGACCAGACCGGCCTCGCGACCCAGGTCGAGCACCCTCTCGGCGGCCTCGGCGGTGTCGGTCACCGGGTTGGTGTTGGCCATCGCCAGGATGGCGGTGAAACCACCGGCCGCCGCGGCGCGTGATCCGGTCAGGATCGTCTCCGCGTCCTCACGACCGGGTTCGCGCAGATGGGTGTGCAGGTCGACGAGACCGGGCAGCGCGATCAGGCCGTCGGCATCGACCGTCTCGTCGGCCGAGGACGAGATCGCTCCGATCTCCTTGATCACCCCGTCGTCGAGCAGCAGGTCAGCGGGCTCGTCGCCGTACAGCCGGACACCCTTGATGAGAACGGACATCAGGCGGCCTCTCCGGCGAGCAGGTGGTACAGGACGGCCATCCGCACGGCGACACCGGCGGAGACCTGTTCGAGTACGGCGGACTGGGCGGCATCGGCCGCGTCGGCCGCGATCTCGAGGCCGCGGTTCATCGGGCCCGGGTGACAGATGGGTACGTCGGGGCCGAGCAGGGCCAGGCGATCGCGGGTCAGCCCGTAGCCGACGGTGTACTCCCGCGGACTCGGGAAGAAGCCACCGCTCATCCGCTCCTTCTGGACCCGGAGCATCATCACCGCGTCCGCGGTGGGCAGCACCTCGTCGAGGTCGTACGACGTCGCGTAGCCGGCCTCCGCCGACCAGGCGCCGACACCGGCGGGCATCAGCGTCGGCGGCGCCACCACGGTCACCCGGGCGCCGAGTTTGGCCAGGCAGAGCACATTGCTCCGGAAGACCCGGCTGTGGGTCAGGTCGCCGACGATCACGACGTGCTTGTCCTCGAGGCTGCCGAGCCGGCGCTGCAGCGTATAGGCATCGAGCAGGGCCTGGCTGGGGTGCTCGTGGGTACCGTCGCCGGCATTGATCACCGAGGCATCGATCCAGCGCGAGACCTGCTCGGCGGCGCCGCTGGCGGCATGGCGAATCACGAGGGCGTCCACGCCCATCGAGGCGATGGTCAGGACCGTGTCGCGCAGGCTCTCACCCTTGGAGGTCGAGCTGCCCTTGCCGGTGATGTTGATGGTGTCGGCGGAGAGCCACTTGCCGGCGATCTCGAAGCTGGACCGCGTCCGGGTGGAGTCCTCGAAGAAGAGGTTGATGACCGTGCGGCCACGCAGCGCCGGCAGTTTCTTCACGTCGCGGCGCTGCACCTCGTGCATCTCGGCCGCGGTCGCGAAGAGCATCGCGATGTCGTGGGTGGTCAGGTCCTCGATGGAGAGCAGATGCTTCTTCACGCGATCCACACTCCTTCGACGCCGTCGTACTCGCCGAGCCTGACGAGCACCCGCTCGCTGCGCGCGCTCGGGAGGTTCTTGCCGACGTGATCGGCCCGGATCGGCAACTCGCGGTGACCGCGATCGACCAGCACCGCGAGACGTACGACGTCCGGCCGGCCGAGATCCTGCAGCGCGTCGAGGGCGGCCCGGATCGTCCGCCCGGAGTAGAGCACGTCGTCGACGAGGACGACGGTCTTGCCGTCGACGCCACCCGCCGGGACCTCCGTGTGCTGAGGACCGCGGGTCGGCTGCTTGCGCAGGTCGTCGCGGTAGAGGGTGATGTCGAGCGCACCGACGGGCACCTCGGCGTGCTCGGTGTCGGCGATGCGCCGGGCGATGCGCCGGGCCAGACCGACGCCACGCGTGGGAATGCCCAGGAGGACGAGATCGCCGGCACCCTTGTTGTGCTCGAGGATCTCGTGCGAGATGCGAGTCAGCGCCCGGTCGATGTCGTGCGGGTCGAGGACCACGCGACCCTGGGGCGGCTCAGCGGACCGGGGTGTTTGAGGGGTTGAGGCCGACACTGCCGGCGGACCTCCTTCTCCGCCTCACGGGACGGCTCGTTAAAGGATGTCGAACTGCGCGCAAGACTAACCCACCTGCTCACGACGCCACCTCAAGTCGTTCCCAAGCCGGACCCAAGCGCTCCGGTCCATGGTCGGAGCGTGAACACCGACCTCGTCGACCGACCGGCCCCGGCGTGTGCCTGTGGGGCCGAGACCTCGCCGGCGGCACCGGTCGACACGCCTGCGCTCGAGGTGAGCCCACCCGTCTCGATCGCACGTGGCGCCCGGCCCCGGCCCCCGGGCCGGCCCCGGGGCCGGGGACGGCGGAGTCCGCGACTGCTGTGAGGCCTCAGAGCGCGTCGAGCGCCGTCTGCATGGCGCGGTGGAAGGTCGGGTAGGCGAAGTGCATGCTGCGCAGGGTCTCGATCGGGATCTCCGCATGGACGGCGGTGACCACCATCGAGAGGATCTCTCCCCCGGCCGGACCGACGACGCAGCCACCGACGAGCACGCCGCGCTCGGCATCGGCGACGAGCTTGATCAGTCCCTCCGCCCGCGCGATCCATCCGCGGGTGGACTCGGCGATCGACGTCGTCGCCGTACGCACGTCGAGACCGGCCGCACGCGCCTGGCTCTCGGTCAGGCCCACCGCACCCACTTCCGGGTCGGTGAAGGTGACCCGTGAGACGGCCCGGTAGTCGGCCCGGGGCCCGTCCTCGCCGAGGATGTCCCCGACCGCGACCGCCGACTGGTACATCGACATGTGCGTGAAGGCACCCTTGCCGGTGATGTCGCCGATCGCCCAGAGCCCTTCGCCGGCACGCATCCGCTCGTCGGTGGCGATGCTGCGCGCGGACGGATCGAGCCCGACGGTGTCCAGGCCGATGTCGGCCAGGTTGGTACGCCGGCCCGCGGCGACCAGCAGCCGTTCGGAGCGGATCACCTCTCCGCCGAGGTCGACGGCGAACTCGTCCCCGGCATGGTCCACGCGGGCGATGTGCGCTCCCGTGCGAAGGGTGATGCCGTCGGCAGCGAGAGCCTTCGCGACGACCTCACCCGCCTCCGGCTCCTCGAGGGCGAGCAGCCGGTCGGCCACCTCGACGACGGCCACCTCGGCTCCGAAGCGGGCACATGCCTGCGCAAGTTCGACACCGATCGCGCCGCCGCCGATCACGGTCAATCGGGCGGGCATCTCGGCCATCGCGACGATCTCGCGATTGGTCCAGTACGGCGTGCCCGCGAGCCCCTCGATCGGTGGGACACCCGGCTCCGTACCGGTGTTGAGGACGACACCGCGTGCCGCCGTGAAGCTCTCGGTGCCGTCGGGTCCCTCGACCACGACGGTACCGGGGCCGGCGAGTCGGCCGGTGCCGCGGACGAAACGCACGCCGGCCCTCTCCAGTCGCTTCACCGCAACGGTGTCGTCCCAGTCGTCGGTCGCCTCGTCGCGGATGCGGGCCGCCACCGGTCCCCAGTCGGGACGGACGTCGACCGCGCCGGCGAGACCGGGCACCCGTCGAGCCTCGGCGAGGGCATCGGCCGCCCGGATCATCATCTTGCTGGGGACGCAGCCGAAGTAGGGACATTCACCGCCGACCAGGCGCCGGTCGACACCGACCACCCGCAGGCCGGCCTTCGCCAACCGCGTCGCGGTGTCCTCGCCTCCCGGCCCGAGGCCGAGCACCACCACATCGCATTCGGTCATGCAGCGACGATAGCCCCGAACAGCTGCTCTCCGGCAGGGCCGGCGAAGGTCTCCGGATGCCACTGGACGCCGACCCAGAAGCGCCGCGACGGGTCCTCGAATGCCTCCACCGTGCCGTCGGCGGCGGTGGCCGAAGCCACCAGCCCGGGATGGGTGAGCACCGACTGGTGGTGATGGCAGCGCACCTCCACCGACTCACCGACCAGGCCGGCGAGCCTGGTGCCGGGGATCGTGCGCGCGCCGATGTCGCCGTACTCGGGCCCGCCGGGCGAGTGCACCGTCGTACCGATGCGATCCGGAGTGTGCTGCTCGAGGCGCCCTCCACGGCGTACCGCCTCGAGCTGCATGCCCCGGCAGATCATCAGGGTCGGCAGGTCGGCTGCCTCGGCGGCGTCCAGGAGGGCCAGCTCCCAGGCATCGCGGTCGGGACGCCAGCCACTCGCCGACGGGTGCGCCTCCTCGCCGTACTGCGCGGGATCGACGTCGGCTCCCCCGGCGATCACCAGCCCGTCGAGACGCGCCAGTACGCCGGCCGCCAGCGACGGGTCGGCGGGCGGAAGCAGTACGACGGCTGCTCCCGCCCGCTCGACCGCGCGGGCGTAGTCGGCATGGAGAACATCCGCGAGGGCGTCCCATACGCCCCACCGGGCTTGCTCCCGGTAGGTGCTGATGCCGATGACCCGCTGCGCGCTCATCGGGATCAGAGCGGGGTGACGTAGGCGCCGGAGATGCCGCCGTCGACCAGGAAGGTGTTGGCGGTGATGAAGCTGGACTCGTCGGAGGCGAGGAAGAGAACCGCATTGGCCATCTCCTCGGGCTCCGCGAAGCGCCCCATCGGCACGTGGACGAGCCGGCGCGCGGCCCGCTCCGGGTCCTTCGCGAAGAGCT
>JASLCW010000180.1 GCA_030151765.1 Marmoricola sp. | reverse complement strand
CGCAGCCCGCGGCGAGCGCGGGCTGCGGTGGGGGCACCGGGCACACGGAGGCGAAGGCGAAGGTCGTGCGGGTCCCGGCCGATGAGGCCACGATCCAGAAGGCCGTCGACAAGGTCGCCGCCGGAGGTCTGGTGCTGATCGCCCCCGGCACGTACGACGAGACCGTGCAGGTGCGGACCCCCGACGTGACGGTCCGGGGCGCGGATCGCAACGGTGTGGTCATCGACGGCGGCGGGATCCGCCCCTACGGCATCGTGGGCGAGGCCGATGGCGTGCGCGTTCAGAACCTGACCGTGCGGCGTACGACCTTCTACGGCGTACTGGTGACGGGCCTCCACGACTCCTCGGGCCCGCGCGCCAACAGCGACCAGGGTGAGGGCTACGAGAAGTTCGACCCGGCCAAGTTCCCGCCGCTGCAGCGCTTCGAGATCGATCACGTCACGGCCTACGACAACGGCCTGTACGGCATCTATGCCTTCGACGCCCAGCACGGCAGCATCCACGACAACTATGCGAGCGGCTCCGCGGACAGTGGCTTCTACGTCGGCCAGTGCCACGACTGCGACATCCTGGTCACCCGCAACGTGGGGGAGCGCAACGCGGTCGGCTTCGAGAACGCCAATGCCTCGGCGCCGTTGATGGTGGTCGGCAACAGGTTCAGCAACAACCGTGTGGGCATGACCTTCCTGTCCGACTACCAGGAGGTATTCATCCCCGAGCGGGGTGATGTCATCGCCGGCAACCTGGTCAGCGACAACAACGCGGGCCAGACGCCCGAGCAGGCCGACGGTGGCTTCGGAACGGGCATCGGGGTCAGTGGCGGCACCGAGAACCAGTTCGTCCGCAATCGGATCACCGGCAACAAGCGAGCCGGTGTACTGATCAACAACACCAACGACCTTCCCGCGAAGGACAATCGCTTCCGCGCGAACTCCTATGCGCACAACGGTGTCGACTTCGCGGACATCTCGTCGCCGCAGACGCCGGGGACCGGCAACTGTGCCGAGGCGGGCATCTCCGCCCTGCCGACTCCCAGTCCCTCTCTGGGGTCGGCCTGTGGTGCCTCGACCAAGGGGCGTGCTGTGAACGCCGCCCGGATCAGCGGCCTGGCTCCGGCTCCCCGCGGGATCAGCTTCCTCGAGGTGCCGGCACCGCAGAAGCAGCCCGATCTGGGCTTGGTCGAGGCGACGCCGACGCGAGTCCCGGATCGTCCGACGATGCCCTCGCTGGACGGAATCAAGCTGCCCTCGGCCTCGTATCTGGCTGCGGCCATCTGGAAGGGATGACATGCGTGCACACACCCGGCTTCTGATCGTCTTGCTGGTCGGAGTCCTGACAGGAAGCGCGGTCCTGACGCTGCCCTCATCGGCTGCGGTCCGGCCGGGTGCCCGAAAGGCTGCCACGCTGACGTGCCCGAAGAGCGCTCGGCCCTTCACGCCGACGAAGGCCAGGATCCCGGTCCTCGGCAAGCGCGATCACCGTGTCGTCCGGGTCCCCCGGGAGAACGGGGCGATCGGCACCCCGCCGGTCACCGAGGCGGGCAAGTCGATGGTCGGCTGGGATCGGGCCGTTCGCCCGGGCGCGAAGCGCGGCACCGTCGTCATCGACGCGCACACCTGGCCGGACGGATCTGCGCTCGGCAATGCCATGCTGAACAAGCTGCGCAAGGGTGACCGGCTCAGGCTGAGCTCCGCCAAGCACGCCGTCTGCTACCGCATCGTCTCGCGTACGTCGTACCCGCGCGATCGCATTCCGCTCGCGAAGATCTTCCGCACCGGCGGAGCTCCGCGCGTGGTCATCTTCGTGTGCTCGGGCAAGCGGCTCGGACCCGGGAACTGGCTGCGTCGTACGGTGTGGATCGGCGAGGTCGTCACCGGGAAGTCTCGGTGACCGGAACCACGCGACGAGGTCTGCTCGCCCTCGGAGCCTCCGTCGGTGCGGGAGCCGCCGTGGCGGCGACGGCCGGCTGCGCCGACAAGGGGTCGGTGGCCGCGGCGCCGAGTGCCGCGACTCCGAAGCGGGTTCCCGCATTCGGTGGGCAGCAGGCCGGGGTCACCCGTCCGGCTCTGCCGCAGAGCCAGCTGATCTCCCAGGTGTACGACGTCCACGGATCGCCCGGCCCGCTGCTCCGGCAGTTGGGCGAACTGATCGTGACGCTCACCTCCAAGCGATTCGACGATGTCGTGGATCCCGCCGATCTCACCGTCACCGTTGGTGTCGGCCCGCGGCTGGTGCGATCGGTCGATCCGTCGCTGCCCGGTGCCGAGGCCTTGCCCGCCTTCGCCGGCGAGGAGATCGAGAAGGGCCGTCGTGGTGGGGATCTCTGGGTCCAGGTCTGCGGAAGCGATCCGCTGGCGACGGGCATGGCGGCGGTGCGGATCCAGGAGCAGGTGGCTGCCGATGCGAAGCTGCTGTGGTCGCAACGCGGCTGGCGCGGCGCCTACGAGCCGACACCGGACGGCAACGAGGCCGGCCGCAATCTGCAGGGCTTCCAGGACGGGATCGTCCAGGCGCGTTCGGACGAGGAACTGCGTGAGGGGGTGTGGATGGCGTCGCCGCCGGCCCTGAAGGGCTCCACCATCGCCGTCGTACGCCGCTTCCGGATCGACCTTGCCGCGTGGCGCGCGATGGGACTGGCCGGGCAGGAGGCCGCGGTCGGGCGCAAGCGAGATTCCTCGATGACGCTGTCCGGTGGGCCCAATGTCGACCTGGGTGCCAAGACACCCGACGGGCGCTACAAGATCCCCGCCGACGCACACGTACGCCGTGCCCACCCACTCGACGCCGGCGTACCCGTGATGCTGCGCCGGTCGTACTCGATCGACGATCCCGAGCCGGGCCTGCTCTTCGTCAGCTTCCAGAACCAGCTGCGCACCTTCGCCCAGACCATGCAGCGCCTGGTCGAGTCGGACCGGATGATCAGCTTCACGACGACGACCGCGACCGGCAGCTTCCTGGTGCTGCCCGGTGCGACCGCGGCGGCCCCGCTGGGCAGCACCCTTTTCCATACGGTCGCCTGACCCGGTTGGCATGATGTGGCCGTGAGTGCTTCGGCCGTGGGCGCGGCGACCGCCAGTCTCGACGCCTCGATGCGGCGTGCTGTTGCCCTGGTGGCAGTCGGCTGGCAGCTCGTCGTGATCTGGACCGTCATGGTCGTCGAGCCGACCCAACCGCGTGGGCTGCTGATTTCGGCACACGTGGCTCTGGGGCTGGTCATCCTGCTCATGGCTCGCAGCCGTGCCTATCTCGGCATCGCCACGGTCTCCGTCTATGCCGTCGGCTACTACGACTTCTCCTCGTCGCCGACGCTCGACAGTGCGCTCTTCCTCGCGGCCTGCTGGACCTGGAACACGATGAACCTGGTCGTGATGCTCCTGGGACGACGCCGGATCGCGGCGGCCATTCCGATCCTCGTTTCCCTTGCGTGCGGGCTGGCGCTGGAGTTCTGGTCGCCGATCGGGTCGGGGGTGCTGCTCTCGAGTCTCGTGGTGACGGCTGCGGCCATCGCCGGCGCAGGCTTCGTGGCGGTACCCCATCTGTGGGCGTTGGCGGAGGATGCCGACGACGCCGCGGAGCGGACCCAGGAGGAGATGCAGGCCGCTGCCCACGCCGAGAGCCTGTCTCGCGAAGCCGCCGACGACGCCCGAGTGCTGCACGACACGGTGATCAACACCCTGGGCGCGATCGCGATCGGTGGCGCTGCCGTCAGCGACGAGCAGTTGGTGCGTGACCGGTGCCGGCACGATCTCGCGGCCGTCGGGCCGTTGATGGGCAGTCCGACGGCCGCGGTGCCGTCGAGTCTTTCGCGCCTCGGCGCCGGGGCCGGCGACCAGTACGGCGGCATCACGATCCGGCGTACCGGTCTCGACGACCACTCCCTTCTCGCCCTCGAGGCCGAGCTGCCCGAGCCTCTGGTCCGGGCTCTGAACGCCGTAGCCCGGGAGCTGGTGCGCAACAGCGTGAAGCACGCGGGTGTCGACGAGATCACGGTCGATGTCGTGCGGACTCCGGCGGCCGTCGTCCTCACGGTGATCGACGAGGGGCGGGGCTTCGACGGCGTCGTCGTGCCCGGCCGCGGCTTCGACCAGTCGGTCGTGGCCCGGATGGCCGAGGTCGGCGGCCGAGTGCGGGTCGACAGCGAACCGGGTCGGGGGACCCGCGTTGTCGTCACGTGCCCGTTGACCCAGACCGTGGCCTCCGTGGAGGACATGGCGGCGGCGCTGCCCGATCCCGGAATGACGGCGGCCCGCATCAGGGCGCGAGCCTGCTGGCTCTGGTCGATCACACTGGTCCTCGTCGGTCTGGTGATCGAGGCCGTCAATCGACCCGGCATCCTGTCGCCGACCTACGCGATGCTCGGGATCTCGGCCGCGTGCAGCGGCCTCGCCTGGACGGTGATGCGCCGCCGCGCAGTCGCTCCGCGGTGGCTGCTCTTCATGCTGGTGGCCTGCCTGCCGCCCGCCTTCCTCTTCGGCATGGCCGGCGCCGACTTCGGCCGTGGCGACGTCTTCCACTACCAGGCATGGGGCATCACGCCGCTCCTCATCATGCTGCTCACGCTCGGCGGACGGAGTCGTGCCTTCTTGTGCGGCCAGATCCTGTCGGCCACGACCGCCTTGATCGCTGCGGCGATCGTCGCGCAGGACTCCACTGCGGCGGCCGCGTCCGTCGTCGTCGGCATCGCACCCGCGGTCGGACTCGCCTTCGCCTGGAGCGCCTTCCATCGGATGATCGGCGTGATCCTGCGTCGCGCTGATGCCGACCGGCGCGCCGCGCTGCGACTGAGGCTGGAGACGACTGCCCGTGAAGCGGCCGATACGGCCCGGGCACGCTGGCGGGTGGCCGAGCTCAACACCTCGCTGCGGCTGCTGGAAGAACTGGCCAACGGCGACCTCTCGCCGGTCGATGCCGGCGTACGGGAGAGGTGCGGCTCGGAGGAGACCTATCTGCGCCAGCTCACGCTGCTGAGCCCGGACGCCTTCCGAATGACGGTGCCGCTGGTCCAGGCGCTTGCGCTGGCTCATGGCCGGTCGGTCGATCTGGTCGTCCGGACCGGAAGCGTGGACACCCCCGACGCGGCCACCACGGCGACTCTCGGCGATGCCGTCCTCGACGCCGTCGGGGCGGTCGATGCCGGCGGCTCGCTGACGGTGGGGCTCTTCCACGGGCAGGACGGTCCGCAATTGACGCTCGTCGGACCGACGCCGGTATTGGGGGAGCGATTGCCGAACTGGGCGCTCGGCGGCGAGAAATGGAGCGTCCGGCACCAGGTCCTCGGCGACCAGGAAATGGTCGAAGTGAGCTGGCGCCCCGAGGAAGCCGGAAATGACCTCGACATACGAGGTCGAAATGGCGGCAATGGTCGTGTCGCAGCCGGGCTGGGTGCGTCCGCCCGTGCTTGAGGGTGGGATGATTCATGCACCATCGAAGTGAGGACTCGTGGAGGGTGCATGTTGGCGCGCAGGTTCGATGAACCCGACCGTCCGTTCTGGCGGGTGGCGATCGTCGAGGATCACCTGTTGCAGCGCAAGCGCACCGAGGACCTGGTCAACGCCCAGGACGGCCTCCGCGTCGTCAGAAGCTCCGAGACCCTGCCGGAGTTCCTCGACTGGCTGAGTCGCAGCGATCCCCGGGTACGCCCCCAGCTGCTCATCCTCGACCTGATCGTCGAGCGCGGCCCGAGCGTCGACCCGGACCATGTCCGGCAGCTCGTCGACGACGGCATGCGCGTGCTCGTGCTCTCCGCGCTCGCCTCGGCCACGCAGGTACGCGAAGTCATCCGCGCCGGCGTGGGCGGTGTGCTCGGCAAGCGCGACAGCGAGGCGGACATCATCGCCGCGATCTGGACCGTGCTCAAGCGTGGCCAGTGGGTGACGCCGGAGATCGCCAGCCTGATGGCGGCCGACGCCAACCGGCCGCGGTTCAGCGACCAGGAGGAACGGGCGCTGATCCTCTACGCCTCCGGTCTCACCCTGGAGGCGGTCGCGGCCGCTCTCGGGGTGAAGCCGGACACGGCGAAGAAGTACCTGGCCCGGGTCAAGGCCAAGTACGCCGCCGCCGGGCGGCCGGCCCGCACGAAGGTGGACCTGGGGCGCGAGGCGATGCGTGACGGCCTGGTCGACCTGCGCCGCCAGCCGCGCGATCAGGGGGAGTGATTCGACCCCCGTTCGGGGGTCGAACCGCTAGTCGGGAGGGGTTATCTTCGACCCTTCGTCCTGACCGTGGCTCTGCTGGCGTCGGGCTGGCATGAAATGGGGCCTTTTAGGGGGTCATTGCTGCTCAATAAAGGGGTCATTTGAGCCGTTGATAAATCGTTCAGAAATGCAGCTCGAACAATCGGTCTAGCGTCTCCATATTCCGGAGACGCTCACGCGTCGACGTCGACCAGCATAAGAACGGATCAGCGAATGGATCTCGCACCCACCACGATCGCCCGCCGGCTCGCGCCGGTCGCCGCGGTCGCGATGACCGCGGCCGGTGTCGCGGTCGTCACCTCGCCCGCCGCGCACGCGGTCGGCACCGTCAACTACATCGTCACGTCCACTGCGGCCCCGAAGATCGTGGATGCCACGGTCGACCCCGACTGCACGTCGGGGACGGGCACCAGTTGCACCTTCCTCGATGCGGTCCTGCTCGCGAACGCGGCGACCGCAGGGGACGGGGACGCGGTGAAGATCACCTTCGCCGATGCGCTCGACGGTGAGACGATCAGCGAGCCGGGCAATGTCGGCTACGAGATGGATTCCACCGACGACGGCGAGCTCGAGAACATCGCGATCTGGGGATCCCACTACGTCATCGACTCCGTGCTTCCGGTCACGGTCGATTTCGGCAACCAGGTCTCGATGACGACGGTCGACGACGGCGATGCGATGATCCGGGCGAAGTCCGACGACATCACGATCGAGAACTTCCCGAACATCACCGCGGGTGAGGCCGCGATCGCGGTCGACGGTGCCAACGTCACCGTCAAGAACGGTCACTGCGACGACGAGACCGTCATGACCGAGTCCTGCATCGGCGTCTCGGGTGACGCGAGCAACCTGACGATCGACAACGTCGAGGCGAATCTGCAGTACGGCTACGGCCTGAAGGTTGCCCCCGGTCGCACCGTGGACGGCCTCACGCTGACCAACGTCAACTTCTCCGCGCCGGCCTCGGATGTGCTGTTCGCGCAGAGCACCCACCTGTCCAACGTCAACGTCACGGGCAGCAGCTTCGCCGGTCCCGGCGAGGCATTCACGCTGTACGGCACCGACGCGGCTTACGGGCCGGCGACTCCTGTCCTGAAGGACGCCACCATCGACGGCAACACCATCACTGCCAAGGGCAAGGGCTGGACCATGGGTTCGGACCGCCAGTTGGACAACGTGGCGATCACGAACAACACCTTCACGGGCACGAGCTATGCGTACGACGACGAGGGCACCCTCGGCACCCCGCAGGTCGGTGTGACCATCAAGGGCAACACCTTCACCGGTCAGTACCTGCACTCACTGGTTCTGTTCGCCGGTGACTACGTGAACGCCGACATCTCGGACAACTCCTTCGTCGACCAGTTGGGCGGAGCGGAGGCGACGATCTGGCTGAAGCACTACACGTCGTACACCGGCTCGGGCAATGTGATCGACGGCAACACCTTCACGCAGAGCGCGGACGCGGACCACAACCGCTGGGCGATCTTCGCCGAGATGGAGAACCCCGCCGTGGGCGCCACCACGCGTTCGACCGGCTGGGCCTTCACCCGCAATGCGATCGAGGGCTACTTCGGTGCCACCGACGCGCCGATCACCGTGGGTGGCGGAACCGGCAGCACCGAGATCTGGGGCAACACCTTCGGTGCGGGCACTCGGGGAACAACCGACGCTGCGCAGGCCGAGGGTGGCGGCTCCTGGTTCCTCTGGAACACCGGCGCGCAGAACAACCGGGTCCAGACCTGGCGCCCGGCGAATGTCTCCACCAAGGCTGGGAAGTTCCTGTTCTCGGCGGCCCCGGTCACCGAGCAGATCACCAACAACAACGCGCCGGCTGCCGGTCCGGTGAACCTGTACGCGTACTGGACCGCGGACGACAAGGCTGAGGTCTATCTGGGCAAGATCCCCGACGTGGCCGGTGCCGGCACCTTCCAGATCGACGCCAAGGGTCACACGGGTGGTTTCCTTCGCCTGCAGACCGAGGACTCGGCGGGCAACTTCTCGCAGTACTCGGGCGAGTCCGCGGAGGCCGTCGACTGGGCGACCCTCGATGACGACGGCGACGGCCTGACCAACGGCCAGGAGGTCCAGCTCGGCACCGACCCGGAGAACGCCGACACCGACGGCGACGGAATCAAGGACGGCGCCGAGGTCAACGGCAGCTTCAAGGGCTGCGCCAACGGGACCAACCCGCGGAAGGCGGACACCGATGGCGACGGTCTCAAGGACGGCGCCGAGGTCAAGGGCTACGACATCAAGCAGCTCAACCGCAAGTGGACGACGGTCAACGGCAAGAAGCAGATCACCGTTCGCAACATCGGCCACGTCCTGACCAGTCCCTGCAAGGCCGACACCGACGGCGACGGCCTCACCGACGCCCAGGAGCTCAAGGGCTTCGCGATCGACATCAAGGTGATCAAGAAGGTCGGCGCCCACAAGTTCAAGACGGTGCACTACAAGGGTCGGGTCTTCACCAACCCCATGTACAAGGACACCGACAAGGACGGCCTGACCGACAAGCAGGAACTCACCGGTTCGAAGAACCACGGTCGCAAGACCACCCCGGTGAACATGGACGGCGACTACGACGGCGTCAAGGACGGGAAGGAAGTGCGTCAGCACACCAACCCGAACAACGGCCGCTCGCACCGTTGACCGTTTGATCGACAGCAACACCTGAAGGCGCGCCCGCATCGGAGCTTGGCTCCGGTGCGGGCGCGTCGTCGTCTCACGGCGTACCGTGACGTCCGTGGGGAACTCGGTCGACGCTGACGGATGGGCGTCGAGAAGCCTGGCCACCGCACTGCGACGTGGGTCGATCATCGGGCTCATCGTGAGCCAGTTGGTTCTCGTCGGCGCCGCGACGACGACGGGTCTGGGATCCGTCGTCCTCGCCGTGGTGCTCGGCCACGCCCTCATCGTGGCCGTGCTGATCGGCAGCCTGGTGTGGGAGTTGCCCGCAGACCTCCTCTTCGCACTCGTCTTCGCCGGATACGTCGCCGACTACGCCGTCGCTGCAGGTTCGTCCAGTGCGCTCACCTTGATCGCGCTCTGGATGGCGTGCATCACGACCGCGACGCCCGCGCTGCTGCTACGCGGGCGTCGGCTGGTGCTGCTGGTGGTCCCGGCGTGACTCGTGCTCACCGCCGCTCCCGCGCTCGGGCAATCCGAGCATGCGCCAAGCATTTCGTTGACCTATGCGGTCACCTCGCTCGCGCTGATCTCGGCGGCTCTGATGTTCGCGCGCGTACTCCGCTCCTATACCGCCGAGGCCGATCGGGTCTGGCTCGGCGCCGAATCCGCGCACCGTCAGGCTCTTGCCGCACGTGCCCGGGTGCGGGAGCTCGCCGAACACGGCCGGCTCCTTCACGACACGGTGCTCAACACACTCGCCGCCATCGCGGCCGGTGGGGCTGCGGTCAGCGATCCGCGGCTCGTCCGCGATCGGTGTGCCCGCGATGTGAAGGTAGTCGAGGCCATGCTCGCCGGGAGTGCGGTCACCGGACCGTGGGGCATCCCGGTTCCGGGTCCCGGCTTCGAGGTCGAGTGGGCCGGCCTCTCGGTTCGCGAGGCGGAGCGCCACCTCTCACGGCTCGCCCCCGACGTGGTGGCGGCACTGAGGGGCGCGGTCGGGGAACTCGTCCGCAATGCCCATGAGCACGCCGGCGTCGACAGGGCTCGGATCGTCACCTCGGTCACCGCGGATGCGGTCGTGGTCTCCGTCCAGGACGAAGGCGCCGGCTTCCAGGTCGATCAGGTCGAGGGGTGGGGGGCTACGCGAGTCCGTCGTACGCCGGAGCCGTGAGGTCGGCATCCAGGTCGAGGTGGTCAGCGAGATCGGCATCGGAACCACGGCAACGCTTATCGCGCCCGAAAGGGCGCCCGTCCCGGGCCAGGAGCTGCTGGCCGATCTCGATCCGGCCCGCCTCACCGGCGACGTACGACGCGCGAGTGCCTGGATGTGGGCGATTCTCGTCTGCTCGGCCGAGCTCATCGCCTCCCTGCTCGCCCGAGCCGGGGATCTCGCGACATTGTCGATGGTGGGGCTCGTCGGGGGCTGCGCCGGGCTGGCGTGGTGGACCTGTCGCGGAGGTCGCATGCTGCCGCGTTGGGCGAGTGCCTTGCTGGCCGGCGCGGTCGTGCCGGCCTTCCTGCTCGACCTCGCCGGCACCGGGTACGGCGAGATCCCCTATCTGTGGCAGCCGATCAGCCTGACACCGCTGCTGGTGATCTTGCTCGTGCTGGCCCGCAGCCTGGTGCCACTGGGCTTCGCGTTGGCGGCCATCATCACGAGTGCGGGTGCGATCGCCGTGAGCGGACCGAGCGATGCCACGGTCGTGGTGACCGCCGGGACTGTTGTCCAGCTCATCCAGTTCGGTGCGTGGGTGGCCTTCGCTCGCGCGCTCGACATCGTGGGGCGACGCACCGCGAGTGATCGCACGCGTTCGGCAGCGGAGCATCTGGCGCTCGTCGCGGCGGAGGCGGCTGCGGTCTCGCGCGAGCGGTGGAACGTGGCGGGGATCAGGCGCGCGCTCGCCCTGCTCCGTGCGGTCGCGGCCGATCCCATGCTGGTCGGGGATCCGGAGACACGCCGTGCTTGTGGGGTGGAGGAGGCCCACCTGCGGCAGTTGACGCTCATAGATCCCGAACTGGTACAGCTCGGTGCCTGGTTCGCGCAGGCACTGAACCTGGCGCGGGACCGGCGGGTGAGCCTCACCCTGCGTGTCCTCGGGGGTGACGTGAGCACGGCCCGGTCGGCGGCCGCCTGGGGCGGCACGATGCTCGACGCGGTCGTTGCGACCCGACGGGGAGGTTCGCTGACGGTGACCTGGCTCTGGGAGGGCGAGGCGCCGCAGATGCTCTTCGTCGGTCCTCACGGCCTCGGCGATTCCCTGGTTCCGGCGCAGCCCACCGACAGCGGGCGGTCCTTCCTTGCCCATCACTACGAGAGCCAGGACTTCATCGAGGCCGCCGTACCGAGTGAACCGGGCCACATCCCGGGCGCCCGCATTCGATCGCAGGCTTGAGCCCTGATTAGACTGGAGCATGACCTCCGGTGAGACTTCGCGTGACCTGTTCGGACCCGAGCCCGGCCGTGAGGTCCCGGAGATCTTCGCTCCGCTCGGTCTCACGTACGACGACGTCCTGCTGCTCCCCGGCGAGTCAGACCTGGCCCCCAGCGACATCGACACCAGCACCCGGCTGACCCGCGAGATCACCCTCAAGGTGCCGCTGGTCAGCGCGGCGATGGACACCGTCACCGAGTCCCGGATGGCGATCGCGATGGCTCGCGAGGGCGGCATCGGCGTCCTGCACCGCAATCTCTCGATCGAGGACCAGGCCTACCAGGTCGATCTCGTGAAGCGCACCCAGACCGGCATGATCTCCAACCCGGTCACGATCGGTCCGGACGCGACGCTCGAGGAGCTCGACCGCAAGTGCGGTGAGTACCGGGTCTCCGGCGTACCCGTCATCGACACCGACAGCCGGCTGCTCGGCATCATCACCAACCGCGACCTGCGCTTCACGCCGGTCGCGGAGTGGTCGACCACGAAGGTCGACGAGGTGATGACCCCGATGCCGCTGATCACCGCGCCGGTCGGGATCAGCCGCGAGGACGCGACCAC
>JASLCW010000143.1 GCA_030151765.1 Marmoricola sp. | reverse complement strand
GAGCGGCCACGCGCCGTGAGGCGCTCCCGGCCCGACGTACCCCGGGGGACAACAGGAGGACAGACTCGGTGGCTCTCTCGTTCTTCCGTCGATTCCGGCGTACCCCGTCGGGAACCGCGACGGTGCAGCCGACGTACGCGCCGCAGCGCAATGGCCGCCCCGATCCGGGTGAGGTCGTCTGGGCGTGGGTGCCCTTCGAAGAGGACGCCAGCCAGGGCAAGGACCGGCCGGTCCTGGTGCTGGCGGTGCAGCGCGGCGAGGTGATCGCCCTGCAGCTGACCTCCAAGGACCACGACCGCGATGCCGCGCAGGAGCAGCGTGCCGGCCGCATGTGGATGGACATCGGCACCGGCGCCTGGGATCGCCAGCGCCGCCCCAGCGAGGTGCGTCTCAACCGGGTGCTCCGGCTCGCGCCGGGCGCCGTACGACGCGAGGGCGCCGCCCTCGACCGGGCCGTCTTCGACCGCGTCGTGGCGGCCGCGCAGCCCTATCTCTGATTCACTCCCGTCACTGGTTTCCCATGTGATCCACCCGGTTTCGCACTCCACACGTGAAGCATCAGATGTGATCCCCCAGTTCGGGTGCATCACATGAGAAACCCGCCGGCCAGCCAGTCAGCCATCCAGCAGCTTGCGGATCCTCCGCTCGCTGACGGACTCACGGGTGCCCAGCTGCTGCGCCCACAGGCTGACCCGGAATTCCTCGAGCAGCCAGCGCACCCGCACCAGATCCTCCGGTACGACGGCCGGGTCGGGCAGCGCGTCGACGCGGTGCTGCCAGGCCTGCTGCAGCGGCTCGATCAGGTCCTGGTTGGCCCGGTCCCTGACGAGGTCGCCGAGCCTGTCCACCCGCTGCCGCATCGCCTTGAGATAGCGCGGGAGATCGCCCAGCGAAGCACCGGAATCGGCGACGAACCGGGGCCCGACCAGGCGCGCGAGCTGGGCCCGCAGGTCGGTCATCGCGGGCAGCTGGGGCAGGTCCACCCGGCCGTGCAGCAGCCGGTCGGTCTCCCGCCACTCCGCCAGGACCACGATCGCCTGGTCGAGTCGTTGCGCCGTCCGGACCGCGAGGTCGGCGCGGGCCCGGGCCAGCGCCGCGGCGAAGGCGTCCTCGTCCCGCTCCGCGCCGGTCACCGCGTCGCCCGCGATGGCCAGCACGCAGTCGTCGACGAGCGCACGCACATTCGGGTACGGCGAGGCCGCGACGGCGAGCTTCCGGGCATTGTCGAGACCCTTGATGACGCCCTCACTGGGTGAGGACAGGCCGAGCACGACCAGCCGGCGCAGCCCGAGCCGATGATGTGCCACCGCCTCGGCGGGATGCCCGAAGACGCGCAGGCCGACGGTCGCCCCCTCGTCGACCAGGGCGGGATAGCCGTGCACCTCGTGACCGGCGCGTGCCGTCGTGAAGGACTCGGGGATCGCCCCGAAGGTCCAGGCCGTCTGCCCGGCCGCCGCGAAGTCCGCGTCCTCGGCGACGGCGTCGAGGGCCGCCTCGAGCGCCGGTTGCAGCCGGCGCTTCAGCGCATCGAGATCCTTGCCCCGCGCCAGTTCATCGCCGTCGGCGGAGACGATCCGGAAGCCCGCCCGCAGGTGTTCGGGCACGGCGCTCAGGTCCCAGGCCGATTCGGGGACGTGCACGCCGGTGCGTCCGCGCAGATAGCGGGAGAGCGACTCGGTCAGGTTCTCCTCGCCGGCCGCGCTGTCGGTGAGGAAGCCGCGGGCGAAGTCGGGCACCGGGACGAAGTTCACCCGGAGCTGCTTGGGCAGGGCCCGGATCAGCGCGATCACCAGCTCCTCGCGCATGCCCGGCACCTGCCAGCTGAAGGCATCGGAGCCGAGCGTGTTCAGCGCCGAGACGGGGATGTCGATGGTGACGCCGTCGTCGGCGTGACCCGGTTCGAAGTGGTAGCTGACCGGCAGCGCGAGCCGGTCCTCCTGCCACTCGTCGGGATACTCCTCCGCACTGACGCCGGTGTCGTCGCGCACCAGCATCGCGGGATCGAAGGTGAGCAGCTCGGGGGTGTCCCGGCGCTGCTGCTTCCACCACGAGTCGAAGTGCGCGCCCGAGACGATCGTGTCGGGCAGCCGCTGGTCGTAGAAGTCGAAGAGGCTCTCGGCGTCGACGACGATGCCGCGGCGGCGGGCCCGGTGCTCGAGCTCCTCGGCCTCCTCGAGCAGCGCCCGATTGGTCTCCAGGAAGCGATGGCGAGCATGCCAGTCGCCCTCGACGAGCGCGTGCCGGATAAAGAGCTCGCGGGCGATCTCCGGCTGGTGGCGGCCGGCCTGGACGAGCCGGTCCGCGACCAGCGGTACGCCGTACAGGGTGACGCGTTCGTGCGCCATCGCGGCCGCGCGCTTGCGCGACCAGTGCGGCTCGGACCAGTGGTACTTCACCAGGTGTTTGCCGAGTCGTTCGGCCCACTCGGGCTCGATCTTCGCCACCTGACGCGCCCACAGCCGCGAGGTCTCGACGAGCTCCGCCGCCATCACGAAGTCCGGCGATCGGCGGGACAGGCCCGATCCGGGGAAGATCGCGAAGCGGCTGCCGCGGGCGCCGGCGTACTCCTGCATGGCGCGGCGCTGCCCCGGACGGCCGCGCTCGCGTTCCTCCTTCAGCCCGATGTGCGAGAGCAGGCCGGAGAGCAGGGCCTGGTGGAGCAGGTCCGGCTTGGCGGCCGCACCGCTCCTGGGCACCTTCATGCCCATCTCCCGGGCGATCTGGCGTAGCTGCCGTTCGAGGTCCTGCCACTCGCGGACGCGCAGGTAGTTGAGGTGCTCGTCGCGGCACATCCGCCGAAAGGCGCTGGAGCTGCGCTCCTCCTGCTGCTCGCGCACATAGCCCCACAGGTTCAGCCAGGCGGCGAAGTCCGAGCTCTCGTCCCGGAAGCGGGCATGCAACTGGTCGGCGCGTGCCTGGTGTTCGACGGGCCGCTCGCGCGGGTCCTGGATGGAGAGGGCGGCGGCGATGACGAGGATCTCGCGCAGGCAGCCCAGTCGATCCGCCTCGAGGACCATCCGGCCCAGACGCGGGTCGATCGGCAGCCGCGCCAATCGCCGACCGAGCTTGGTCAGCCGCGACTTGTTCAGCGCACCGAGCTCCTCGAGCAGGGACACACCATCCCGTACGGCGCGCTGGTCGGGTGGTTCGACGAAGGGGAAGCCGGCCACCTCGCCGAGCCCGAGCGAGGCCATCTGCAGGATCACATTCGCCAGGCTGGTGCGCAGGATCTCCGGATCGGTGAACTCGGGGCGCGCCTCGAAGTCCTCCTCGCTGTACAGCCTGATCGCGACGCCGGCCTCGGTGCGACCGCAGCGTCCCGAGCGCTGGCTCGCCGAGGCCTGACTGATCGGCTCGATCGGCAGCCGCTGCACCTTCGTGCGCGCCGACCAGCGGCTGATCCGGGCCAGGCCGGTGTCGACGACGGCGGTGATGCCGGGAACCGTCAGCGAGGTCTCCGCGACATTCGTGGCGAGGACGACGCGACGACGGGTGTGCCGCTCGAAGACCTTGTGCTGCTCGGCGGCGGAGAGCCGCGAGAAGAGCGGCACGATGTCGAAGCCGCGCCGCTGGTCCTCGCTGCGTCGCTTGAGCGCGTCGGCGGTGTCCCGGATCTCGCGCTCCCCCGGCAGGAAGACCAGGACATCGCCGTCGGTGGCGGTCATCAGTTCGGCGACGGCCTCCTCGACGGCCTCCGTCTGGTCCCGCACCAGCACGTCGCCGTCCTCGTCAACCTCGTCGAGGTCCATCAAGGGCCGATAGCGGATCTCGACGGGATAGGTGCGACCGGAGACCTCGATGATCGGGGCATCGTCGAAGTGCCGGGAGAAGCGCTCGGGATCGATCGTCGCCGAGGTGATGATCACCTTGAGATCGGGCCGCTGCGGCAGCAGGCGCTTGAGATAGCCGAGCAGGAAGTCGATGTTGAGGCTGCGCTCGTGTGCCTCGTCGATGATCAGGGTGTCGTAGCGGCGCAACTGCGGATCGTGCTGCAGCTCGGCGAGCAGGATGCCGTCGGTCATCACCTTGATGCGACTGGCCTTCGACGTACGGTCGGTGAAACGCACTTGGTAGCCGACGAGTTCGCCCAGCTCGCTGCCGAGCTCGCCGGCGATCCGCTCCGCGACGCTGCGTGCCGCGATCCGGCGCGGCTGGGTGTGGCCGATCATCGCGTCCCGGCCGCGACCCAGCGCCAGGCAGATCTTGGGCAGCTGGGTGGTCTTGCCGGAGCCGGTCTCGCCCGCGACGATCACGACCTGGTGGCCCGACAGCGCCTCGGCGATGTCGGCCCGGCGGCCGGAGACCGGGAGCTCGGGTGGGAAGTTGATGCGCACGACAGCGGCAATCAAACCAGATGAGCCCTCACAGGAACCACATAGATTCGGCACAGGACAGGCCTCGTACAGGTGCGGCACAGTGTCGTCCATGACCGGAGCCACCGCCCTCGCACGTCCCGACGGCAGCAACCTGCGCGTCCTCGTCGTCGATGACGAGCCGAACATCGCCGAGCTGCTCCGGATGGCCCTGCGCTACGAGGGATGGGAGGTCGACACCGCCCTGTCCGGTGTCCAGGCGGTCAACCAGGCCCGGGCGGAGCGGCCGGACGCCGTCGTACTGGACATGATGCTGCCGGACTTCGACGGGATGGAGGTGCTGCGCCGGCTGCGCAGCCTGCACCCGGACGTGCCGGTCCTCTTCCTCACCGCCCGCGACTCGCTGGAGGACCGGGTCGCCGGCCTCACCGCCGGCGGCGACGACTACGTCGTGAAGCCCTTCTCGCTCGAAGAGGTCGTCGCCCGCGTGCGCGCGCTGCTGCGTCGTACCGGCGCCCGCCACGACCCCGGGACCGCACGACTGGTCGTCGGCGACCTGGAGCTCGACGAGGACAGCCGCGAGGTCTTCCGCGGCGACGACGAGATCGCGCTGACGGCCACCGAGTTCGAGCTGCTCCGCTACCTGATGCGCAATCCTCGCCGGGTGCTGTCCAAGGCGCAGATCCTCGACCACGTGTGGAACTACGACTTCGGCGGCCAGGCGAATGTGGTGGAGCTCTACATCTCCTATCTGCGCAAGAAGATCGACGCCGGCCGGGAGCCGATGATCCACACCATGCGAGGGGCCGGGTATGTCCTCAAGCCCACCGTCTGAACGGCGGCGGCTGACCAGGCTGCTGCCGGTCACCCTGACCGCGCGGCTCGTCGTCGTGGTCGTCGTGCTCGTCGCCGTGGTCGGCGGCGTGGTCGCCACCGCCACCGCCCTGGCCACGAACTCGATCCTCACCGGCCAGCGGGACTCGACCCTGATGGACTCGCTCGCGCGTGAGGAGAGCCGGTCCCCTGCCTTCAACGGTGTGCAGTTCTGTCCCGTGGGTCTGAGCACGTACGCCGGCCGCGGGCCCCTCGGCCCTCAGTTCCCCGGCAGCGTGGTGATGCGGTCGGGCTGTGCCTACGAGGCCGGCGACTCCTACACGCCCCTGACCATCCCGCAACAGCGTGCCCTCGCCAACACCGTCGCCGACGGTCAGCCGCACACCGTGGACGTCCCCGGCATCGGCGACATGCGGGTCGCGGCAACCAACACCCTGATCGTCGGGGTGCCGCTCAAGGACGTACAGGACACCGTCCACAACCTGGTGCTCTGGGAGCTGGTTCTCACCGCGACCGGCGTCCTGGTCGCGGGACTGGTCGGCAGCGAGCTGGTACGCCGTACCCTCCGCCCGCTGCGTGTGGTCACGCAGACGGCCCAGTCCGTCACCGAGCAGCATCTCGCCGAGGGCGACATCACCATCCACGAGCGCGTGCCCGATCGCTATGCAACACCCGGGTCCGAGGCCGGTGACGTGGGCGCGGCGCTCAACACGCTGCTCGACCACGTGGACGATGCCCTGAGCGCGCGGCACCGGAGCGAGCAACAGGTCCGCCAGTTCGTGGCGGACGCCTCTCACGAGCTGCGCACGCCCCTCTCGACCATCCACGGGTACGCCGAGCTGTCCCGCCGTACGCCGGACGACGCCGCCCAGCTCGCCGGTGCGATGGCCAAGGTCGAGACCGAGGCCCACCGGATGTCCGGCCTGGTCGAGGACCTGCTGCTGCTGGCCCGGCTGGACGCCGGTCGCCCCCTCGCCCGCGACGAGGTCGACGTCACCAGGCTCCTGCTCGAGGCGGTGGCGGATGCTCGCGTGGTGGCGCCCGAGCACCGGTGGAAGCTGGACCTGCCGGACGAGCCCGTCCATGTCGTCGGCGACGAGCCGCGGCTCCACCAGGTGGTCACGAATCTGCTCAACAATGCCCGCAAGCACACACCCGAGGGCACGACCGTGACCGTCTCCACCGCCGACGACGGTGAGCTGGTGTCGATCCGGGTGCACGACGACGGGCCCGGTCTACCCGGCGAACTCGCGCCGCACGCCTTCGAGCGCTTCACCCGTGGCGACCAGTCCCGGATCCGCTCCTCGGGCGGCGCCGGACTCGGCCTGTCGCTGGTCGCCGCGATCGTCGAGGCGCATCGCGGCCGCGTCGAGCTCGACTCGCGACCCGGTGACACCACCTTCGCGGTGCTCCTGCCGCGGGCGTGATGCTGGTCGGCGCTCCGCCGCGGTATTTCGCAGACGGACCCACTAGGCTCGTCGTGCTCGTGGTCCAGGAACCCGGTGCCTGCTCGTGAGAGCACAGTCCGGGGCGGTTCCGCCACTGTGATGCCCGGCCCTCGTGGCCGGGTGCAGCCAGACACTGGCCGCGGGTGATTCCGACCGTACGACGGGGCGCGAACCCCGGAGGAGGAAGCCGACGATGGCTGTCCAGATCACCCTGCTGTCCACGTCCGACACCGATCTGCTCTCGGCGCGCGCCAGCGGCGCCGGCTGGACCTGGGGCAATCCCGCGCGGCTCGACGACGCCGCCTTCGACAAGGCGACCGGCGATGCCGACCTGGTCGTCGTACGACTGCTCGGGTCGCCGCACGACCTGCCCGAGGCGGTCGGCCGGCTGCAGGTGCCCGTGGTCGTCCTCGGCGGCGAGCAACAGCCCAGCGCAGAGCTGATGGAGCTGTCGACGGTCCCGATGGGGGTCGCCGCGGAAGCACATCGCTACCTCGCCGAGGGCGGTCCGGCCAATCTCGCGCAGCTGCATGCCTTCCTGTCCGACACCGTGTTGCTGACCGGTGAGGGCTTCGCGCCGCCGGCCGCCGTACCGGCGTGGGGCTTCGCCGCTCGAGCCGCGACAGTCCCGGACGGACGATGCCGCATCGGCGTCCTGTACTACCGCGCCCACGAGGTCAGCGGCAACCATTCCTTCGCCCATGCGCTCGCCGACGCGATCGATGCCACCGGGCAGGCCGTCGGCATCCCGATCTTCGCCGGTTCACTGCGCAGCGCGCCCGACGACCTGTACGACGCCCTCGGCACCCTGGACGCACTGGTCGTCACGGTGCTTGCCGCCGGAGGATCGGTGCCCGCGACCGCGAGCGCCGGCGGTGACGACGAGGCCTGGGATGTCGAGCGGATGGCCGCCCTGGACATCCCCGTGCTGCAGGGCCTCTGCCTCACCAACAGCCGCGCCGACTGGGAGGCCTCCGACGAGGGCGTCAGTCCCCTGGACTACGCCGGGCAGATCGCGATCCCCGAGTTCGACGGACGGATCACCACCGCACCCTTCTCCTTCAAGGAGATCGACGAGCAGGGGCTCCCGGCGTACGTCGCGGACCCCGAGCGCGCCGACCGCGTCGCCCGCATCGCCGTCAACCACGCGCGCCTGCGGGCGATCCCGAACACCGAGAAGCGCCTCGCACTCGTGTTGTCGGCCTATCCCACCAAGCACGCGCGGATCGGCAATGCCGTCGGGCTCGACACACCCGTGTCGGCGATCCGGCTGCTGCGCCGGCTGCGCGACGAGGGCTACGACGTGGGCGACCTCGCCTTCCTCGACCTGGACGACGACACCGAGGCCGGCGACGCACTGATCCACGCCCTGATCGCGGCCGGCGGTCAGGACGAGGAATGGCTGACCTCCGCCCAGCTCACCGACGCTCACGTGCGCATCGGCAAGAGTCAGTACGACGCCTGGACCGCCGACCTGCCCGCGTCGCTGCGCGAGGAGATGGTCGAGGCCTGGGGCGAGTCACCGGGAAGTCTGTTCGTCAACACGGCGCCGGATTCAGGGGCGAGCGAGCTCGTGCTGGCGACGCTCCAGGCCGGCAACGTGGTGATCATGATCCAGCCGCCGCGGGGCTTCGGCGAGAACCCGGTCGCGATCTATCACGACCCCGACCTGCC
>JASLCW010000135.1 GCA_030151765.1 Marmoricola sp. | reverse complement strand
CCAGGAGCCCCCGTGCGAGCAGTTCCTCCGCCGGCGTCGAGGCATTGGCGCGAGTCACCCGATCCGGTACGACGTCGAGCGTTCCGTCGGCCTCCGCGGAGTCGAGGTGGTCGAGCAGTGCCCGAGCGGGCTGGTCGAGCTCGGCGAGCAGGCCGGGGACCGCGCTCGGATCGGGGCCCGGAGGCACGCCCAGCAGTTCGGTCACGGCCGCCACGGAGCGGATATTGCGACCATCGCCCCAGATCAGCAAGAGCGCCGAGAGCTCCGCCAGGACGGCGTCGAGATCGCGCACCGGCAGGACCGCGGCGAGGTCGCCCGGGCCCGTGGGGCCCGTGCTGGCAACGGCTTCGAGCACCGAGAGCGCACGCCGGTCGAGCTTGTCCACGGCCCGCTGGACCGAGGCGCGGGTCGACGCGCGCGCGGCGAGCTGTGCGGAGTCGCCGGGCGCGGGCGTGGCCAGATCCGGGCGTGCGGTCAGGAGCCCGCCCAGGTCCTCGGCGGACCATCCGCGCAGGTGATCGGCGAGCGTGCGCGCCGGGTTGGTGGCCATCCGCACAAGTCTACGGACTCGATACGATCGGGGCGGCCAGACCGATGGAGGGGGAGGACGATGCGCACTCGGGTGCTCGCGTCTGTCTTCGTCGTACTCGCGAGCCTGGCCGGTGTGCTCATGTCCGGCGCCAACACCGCCTCGGCAACGGATGTCGACGGCCTGCACACCGTCGACCAGTACGTCGCGGCCCTGAGGAAGGACCCGGTCCTGGTCCAGCAGATGATGGGGGCCGGGCACACCGACGCCGTCCGCCTCATGCTCACCGAACGCGCCGAGAAGCTGCCTTATCCCGTGCACATCGCCCTCGTTCAGAACCCGACGGACCTGCAGAGCGATGACATCACCCGCGATCTCGCCAGCGCGATCCGACGCCGGCTGGGTGCGCCCGGGCTCTACATCGTGGCGTCCCCAGGCGCCGCCACCGAGATCCTCGTGAGCGGCTCGGAGGTCGACCAGACGCTGCTGCATCTTGCCTACTACGACGTGTTGACGGCGGTGTCGGCCCGGGTTCCGCCGGAGGACGAACGACGCACCAGTGCGGCGCAGGAGGCGCAGGCGGTGCTCGAGGTAGCCGCCTCGCCGGGCATGAAGAACTACGAGTACCAGGCGCAGCGGGGCAAGCCGGTCCTCACCGCCGCCCAGGTCGACGAGATCGCGCGGGCGCCGTGGGGCGGCGAACCCAGCGTTCCTGATCGCGAGTACGGATCGCACGTCGGCAAGCGCTGGATGGTCGGCACCGTCACGGGGCTGAGCATCTTCCTGGTCGTCGGAACCTCGCTGGTCGGCTGGCCCGGGTGGCGACGTACGACGGATCGCCCGGCGAACCCTGGCCGACCCACTCTGGAGGCACTGCGCCGCGAAGCCGAGCAGTCGCTCACCGCCCTGGCCGAGGGGCTCGCGGCATCGCCGCAGGCGCCCGCACATCCGGAGCTGGTCCTCGACGCCCAGGCGGCGCGCGAGGCGGCCGAGGCGGTCCTCGGTGGCAGCTACCTGGACGTCATCGGAGCGCTGGTCCTCTCCAGGAGCGGTCTGGCCGATGTCGGACGCGCACAGGCCGAGAAGCCCGGAAAGCCCTATCGCTCCTGCTACTTCGACCCCCTGCACGGACAGTCGACCACCACGGCCTCCTGGCGCTATGGGGATGCCGCAGTCGACGTGCCGGTCTGCCGCCGCTGCGCCCGCGCGGTCGCGTCCGGCCGGACTCCGGAGATCCTCCGTGTCGGTGACGGGGTCAGGTCGCGTGCCTACTTCGAGGAGTCGAGTGTGTGGTCGCGGACCGGCTACGGCGCACTCGTCGAGCACTTCGGCCCGGCCGTGCTTCGCGATCGCGAGCAGCACTCATGAGCGCGGCCCGACCCAAGGCATGGTGGCGGCGTTGGCACGTCGCCTGGCCCCTCGCGCTCGTCGTCGCGGCCGCGATCGCTCCGTGGATCGCCATGCGCGTCCAGACCCATCCCAAGGCCGTCGTGCTGCCGCCTCCCGGTGATCGGGTGACCACGGCCGTCGCTGCTCTGCGCACCGACCATCTCTATGTGGCACCGGAGATGGCCGACCGCGTCCCCGCCCAGCAGCGCGCGCAGATCATCGCGGCGCTGAAGTCCGCGTCGGCGCCGGCGTACCTGGTCTACTGGAACAGCAGGGGCGACCAGGGCTACTGGATCGAGCCCGACGCGCTCGACCAGATCATGGCCGGTGTCGGCGTCGACGGTCACTACGCGATCGTCAACGAGCGGCAGCAGGTCACCGCACGCGCGCGGGGCCTGACCGACCCCTGGGTGGACGTCGCGCTGGTGGAGCAGCGCCCCGGGCCCGGTCTGCTGGCCTATGCCCAAGCGATGGCGGCGCTGCCGTCCGAGCCGGAGAGCGCCGGCTCCCATGACTACTGGGGCGGGCCCGGTGGCGGCATCGCCGCCGGATTCCTGATGGTCGGCATCGGCTTTCCCCTTGTGGTCGGCCTGGTGGCGATGGCCGGCGCGCTCTTCCGGAAGGTCACGCCATGAGCATCGACGAAGCACAGATAACGCAGATCGAGCAGGCACTCCAGCACGGCGGCCTGTACGTCGACCCCGCCATCGCCGGGAAGATCCCGCCCGCCATGCAGGCGAAGATCAAGGCGGCGATCGCCAAGCAGGATGTGCCCGTCAAGGTGATCGCCGCGCGCAACACGTACGAGGATCCCTTGTATCACGGCAGTTCCGATGTCCTGGCGGGCACGGTGCACAGCGACCTGGGCGGCGATGCGGCCTATTTCGTGGCGAACACGGCCTCCTCGACACCTCGCGTGGACGCCTCCACCTTCGGTTCGGTGCCATACGCCAGCGAGGCTGCCTCCTTGGCGAGCCTCGAGCATCCGGACGACCTGGGTGCCCAGCTGCTCGCCGCGGTCGAGGCCTACCAGGCGCCGGGTACCCACGCCGCTTACGAGAAGGCGTGGGATGCCTATCGGGCCGCGCACCCGGAGACCTATGCGTCCGGCAGTTCGCACGGTCACTCCTCCCACGACTCCTCCGGGCATCCCGTCCTGATCGGCGGTGGGTTGATCGCACTGCTCGTGATCGCGGCCGTGGTGGTCAGCCGGCGTCGTCGTACCCAGGTCCCGTCGATCTCGGCCCACGTCACCGACCGGCCCTTCACACTGCCGGCCTCGGTGCTGAGTGCGATCACGCAGACCCGTGACCACGAGCGCGAGGAATCGGTCGACGCGGAGGTGCTGGCGCTCGGTGAGGCGATCGATGCGGCCACGATGGGGCGCTCGAGCAGTGCCGCCTGGCAGGCCGCGCTCGACCACTACGACCTCGCCCGCCGGATCATGCAACGCGCGCATTCGCCGGCCGACACGGTGGGTGCGCTCGTGCTCGCGCGCCGTGGGCACGCGGCCCTCGAGGCCGCCGTCGCCGGGAAGGCATGGTCGCCCACGCCGACCTGTTACTTCAACCCGGTGCACAAGGCGGGGACGACGCAGGTCACCTGGAAGGGCGAGCACGGCAGTGTCGTCGTACCCGCCTGTGCGGCCTGCGCGAAGTCCGTGGATGCCGGACACGAGCCCGAGGACATCCTCGACTTCGCGGACGGCGACAACCGCCGGCACTATTTCGATCTCGATCTCGGCGTCTGGAGCCGGACCGGCTACGGCGCTCTCGAGACCGACCTGGTCAAGCGTCTGTTCGCGACCGGGTAGTGACCCGGGTCACGCGCCGGGCTAGGTTCTGGTCATGGAGTCCTATGCCGCCGGAGAGACCACGCAACCGCTCCTCGAGGAGACCATCGGCGCCAACTTCGAGCGCACGGTGGCGGCCCATGCCGACAACGAGGCGCTCGTCGAGGTCGCGACCGGCCGGCGCTGGACGTACGCCGAGCTGAACAGCGATGTGGATGCCCTCGCGCGCGGACTGATCGGGGCCGGCATCGCCAAAGGTGACCGCATCGGCATCTGGGCGCCCAACTGCGCCGAATGGACGATCGCGCAGTATGCGACCGCCAAGGTCGGCGCGATCCTGGTCAACGTCAACCCGTCGTACCGGACCCATGAATTCGCCTACGCGGTCAACCAGAGCGGCATGCGGATGCTGATCAGTGCGGAGGAGTTCAAGACCAGCGACTACCGCAGGATGGTCGACGAGACGGCCGCCGAATGTCCCGCACTGGAACGGACCGTCTACATCGGGACGGGCGACTGGGCCGCTCTCCTCGCCGAGGGCGCCGACCTCGCGGACGATGCCGTCGCCGAGCGGTTGGCCGGGCTCGCCCCCGACGAGCCGATCAACATCCAGTACACGTCGGGCACCACCGGCCGCCCCAAGGGCGCCACGCTGAGCCATCGCAACATCCTCAACAACGGCTACTTCGTCACCGAGCTGATCAACTTCAGCGATCAGGACCGGCTCGTGATCCCGGTGCCCTTCTACCACTGCTTCGGCATGGTCATGGCCAACCTCGGCTGCACCACGCACGGGGCGACGATGATCATCCCGGCGCCCGGCTTCGATCCGGCGATCACGCTGAAGTCGATCGGGGACGAACGGGCGACCGGTGTGTACGGCGTACCCACGATGTTCATCGCGATGCAGAACGATCCCTCGTTCGCCAGTGCCTCGCTGTCGACCTTGCGCACCGGGATCATGGCGGGGTCGATCTGCCCCGTCGAGGTGATGAAGCGCTGCATCGACGACATGGGCATGACCGAGGTGTCGATCGCCTATGGCATGACCGAGACCTCGCCGGTGTCCTGCCAGACCCGCTCCGACGACGACCTCGACCGGCGTACGGCGAGCATCGGCCGCGCCGCGCCACACGTGGAGATCAAGATCGTCGACCCGGCGACGGGGGAGACCGTCGAGCGTGGTGAGACCGGCGAGTTCTGCACCCGTGGCTACTCGGTGATGCTCGGCTACTGGGAGGAGGCCGAGAAGACCGCCGAGGCGATCGACTCCGAGGGCTGGATGCACACCGGTGACCTCGCGGTGATGCGCGAGGACGGCTACTGCAACATCGTCGGCCGGATCAAGGACATGGTCATCCGCGGTGGCGAGAACATCTATCCCCGTGAGATCGAGGACTTCCTCTACACGCACCCGGATGTCGAGGACGTGCAGGTGATCGGCGTACCCGACGAGAGGTACGGCGAGGAGCTCGCCGCCTGGATCAAGATGAAGGCGGGAGCCACTCCGCTCGACGCGGACGCCGTACGCGAATTCGCCACCGGCAAGCTCGCGCACTACAAGATCCCGCGTTACGTGCTGATCGTGGATGCCTTCCCGATGACCGTCACCGGCAAGATCCGCAAGGTGGAGATGCGCGAGAAGACGACCGCCGAGCTGGGTCTGTAGATTGCCCGAATTTCCGTTCATATGACGGCTTTTCCGGTCACTCGGCTACGACGCCCGAAGGAGCATGGGCTACAAAGCACTGCGAGAACTGGTCGCCGCGAAGCCAGATGTTGAGTGCGTAACACTCTTGATTGCCGCGGCCAAGGCGGCCGCTAGTGCGACGAGTTGCTTCCTTGGGGCGCCCTGGGTCAAATAGCGCACAGATTAGCGGTCAGTCTTGTAACGCCGTCTCAGCTCGCTGACCCTGGCCCTGACGGGCGACGACGACACGCCCCGGAGGTTGAGTGGGGGATCGAGGCGGTTGAGAAGGTCGCTCTCGAGTTGGCCAAGTCCATCCGCGTCGGGATACGGGACTGTCACGACTCGCAGGTGCCGATACATCCACGCCGTCAGCGCGGCCTCGTCGATCGATGCCTCGCCGTTGGCCGCAGCCAGGATCGCGCCAAGTGTTAACCGGAGGGTCGAAAGATCGTGGTTGGAGCCGAGGTGCATCGCAGTGATTCGGGACCAGAGTGTGTTGGCGGAGGGTCGCCCGCTCGGCCAGTGGGTCGCTCCGGCAAGGCCTGCGTAGATCAATCCGGGAGCAAGGGAGATGTTCAGTCCTTTGCTCAGGTTGTCTGCGCCGAGCTCGTCCACCCACCAGCTGTAGAGACCGGGTGTGCGAAGCCCCGTAGCTCCGCGTGCAGCTAGAGCTGCTGGCGACAGGGCGGTAGCTGAGTTCATGAGAAGCGTGCACGTGCGGCCCAGGGCCTCGTCGACCGCCGCTTCTTGCGTGGATCGTCGAGCACCCTCGGGTGCGCTGGCTTCGGATTCGCCATACCAAGCCAAGCGTTCGCCCATCGTCAACCCTGCCAACGGATCGAGAATTCGTGCACCCTTCGCGGTCAAGGGACCTTGCAGCGCACCGAGATACGACGAGCTGGCGTGGATCTCAACAATGCGCCCGTTCAATGGTCCGGCCAGCATCTCAAGTCGTTCGCTGACCCACATACCCCATGCGGTGCGGTAGCTCAGAGGCATGTCAGGCAGATAGCGCTCGTACGGGGCGAGCCATTCGTCTGGTCCAACCAGGCCATGCTCGGCGGAAAGGATGAACCAGGGCAGGCCGGAGTTCTCGGCGTACGAGCGTTGCTTCCTGAACAGTGGCGAGGTGTAGAGATCCCTCGCTGCCGCTGGGCGGTCGAGCTTGGTCTTGACGCAGGTGACGAGCAGGAGGCCAGCCGCTCGGGCAGGTGTCTCTGGATGCCTCGCTGCATATTGCGTCGTCGGCGATGTAGCCCGAATGGACATGGCCGTCGAGTCGGCGATGCGCGTGAAGCTCACCTCGCTCCCTCGGTCCAGGTGGGTGAGCCGGAATCCAGCAGCGCGCCATACGTTGACGTGTGGACGATCACCCGACCACCAGGCCCGGTGATTCGTCGCCGAGGGCGGCATACCGCCAACCAACTCCTCGAGTTCATCCCAGGTGAAGGTGACTTCCGTTTCGACCAACGCGAGTGCCTCTGTCAATCGGCTCCAGTCGGCCACCGCGTCTCCTTCGATGTTGGCGACCTCTTCAAGGTCCGGTTGCGCGTAGAAGCGGATCCAGGCTGATCGCATGATGCCTACGGCCAGGATGACGGTTGCCAGCATGGCCGCGCCGACTAATGGGACGAAATGCTGAGGCCACTTCGCCACTGCCATCCCCGTTGGCAGCGAGATCGCGAGTATCAGCGCCACCGTGCGGACCAGGAGATAGCTGGTCGCACCGACGTAACGCGCAATGGGATGGTCATCCACGCACGCAATGTAGGGGCTGGGCTCGACACAAATGTGCGGGTCGAGTGCGCAAACGGGTGGCCATCGCCGCCACTTGGGCACTCGGCCTCGTGGTCGTCAGCGCAAGTGGCGCGCGAAGAAACCCCCGGCGTCCTCACCGGCATGGGCCGGTACGCCGGTGTGCCCGCCCATGTTGGCGTGCAGGCTCTTCTCCGTTGAGCCGAAGGCGTCGAAGAGATCCAGGGCCGCCTGCCTGTCGTTGCCTTCGTCGTCCCATTGCAGCAGGACGTGGAGCGGGATGGTCACCCGACGTGCCTCGTCGAACATGACGCGAGGAATGAAGCTGCCGGCGAAGAAGCCGGCGGCCACGATGCGAGGCTCCGTCAGGGCGAGCCTGATCCCGATCGAGATCACCCCGCCGGAGTAGCCGACCGGGCCGCCGATCTCGGGCAGGGCGAGCAGGGCGTCCAGCGTGGCTCGCCATTCCGGTACCGATGCCTCGACCAGCGGGAGGATCAGCCGGTCGATGATGTCGGCGCTGGGACTCTCGCCGGCAGCAAGCGCCAGCCGGAGGTCGGCCCGTGCCTGCTCGACATCGGGCAGGGGAGATCGGTCGCCGCTGCCGGGCAATTCGATGGTCGCCGTCGCGAAGCCCTGGCTCGCGGAGTGGCGGGCCCGGCCTGCGAGGCGCGGATACATCCGGTTCAGTCCCCCGGGGTGGCCCAGGAGGATCAGCGGGGCCGGCGTGCTCGTGGAGGGCGTCCAGAGGATGCCCGGGATCCCGCCGAGATCGAAGCGGCGCTCGACGACGCCGTCATCGAGGAGTTGTTCTGAGACGAAGCGCATGGTCCTACCTCTCAGCCCCGGTAGCCCGGATGCACCATCGGGTCGATGCCGTGGGCCTCGCGGAGCTTGCCGAGCAGGGTCGCGAGCTGAGTGCGCTCGCGTTCGGACAGGGGCGCGATCAGTTCCTCCTCGTGGGCACTGGCGGTTGCCCCTAGGCGCGCGAGCATGGCGAGACCGTCGTCGGTGAGCTGGAGTTCGTGGTTGCGGCGATCGGTGGCGCTGCGCTCCCGGCGGACCAGCCCCTTGCCCTCCAGCGAGTCCACCAGTACGACGACGCGGCTCGGCGCCGATCCGAGCCGGCCGGCCAGTGCGCGCTGGCTGAGCCCGGACTCGAAGGCCAGGAGTCGCAGTACTCCAGCCTCGGGGGCGGTGAGGCCGAGTTCGCCGACGCGCTCCGAGAAGCGCTGGGCGCCCAGGGTGCCGAGCTGGGTGAGGGAGTAGGCGATGCCACGCGGTCGCTGACGCACGGATGCAGATTAGCGCCTTGACAGAATGATTCGCAAGATGAACGATTACGGGCATGAACGAAGAACATGCACGCAAACAGCGAGGCCCGCACCCGGGAATCCTCGCCACGATCTCCCTGGCGCTGACCGTCGCCGGGATCGCCGTTGCCGGAGCCATGTCCGGTGGTGACGCGCTGGCCTCGCCGTACACCCATGACATCGTCGGCCGGATCTCCGGCAACCACGACGCCTTCCAGGCGCTCGCCTTCTTCCAGTTCGGCGCTGCCGTGCCTCTAGGGATCCTCACCGCGACGCTGTATGCGCGGCAGCTGACCTTCGGCATCAGGGTCCCGGGGCCGGTGATCGCCCTCGTCGGAGGCATCGTCGCGACCACCTCGTTGCTGCTCGCGGCCTTCGTGACCTTCGTGGAGAGCCGGCCGGAGGTGACCGGTGACGCCGCGCTCACCCATGCGCTCGCCTTCCTCGCCTTCGTCTCGGGTGGCCCCGGATACGCCGTGGGCATCGGCCTCCTCGTCGCCGGTGTCGCCGTACCTGCCCTGATCATCGGACTCGTGCCTCGCCCGCTGGCCGCACTGGGCCTGCTCATCGCCGTGCTGGCCGAGTTGTCGTGGTTCGGCCTGCTCGCCCAGCCGATGCAGTACCTGGTTCCCGTCGCGCGCTTCGGCGGCGGGCTCTGGCTGGTCGTGGTCGGCTTCCTGCTCCCGGTTGCACGCCCGCGTCGTACGACGGCGGTGACGTCATGACCCGCCGGATCCTCGTCGTCGGCGCCAATGGCAACATCGGTACGGCGATCACCCGGCGCCTTGCCTCGCCCGGCAGCGTGGTCACGCTGATCGCCCGCGACGCGGATCGGCTCGCCGCACTGGCGGAGGAGGTGCGGGCGTCGGGGGCCGAGGCACAGGTCTTCGCGCTCGACGTCTGCGACGACCGAGCCCTCATCGAGGCGATCGGTACAGCCGGACGACTCGACGTCGCGGTCAACAATGCCGGCTCCGGTCACCCGCCCTGCCCGCTCGACCAGATGGACATCGCCGACTTCGATCGGGTGCTCGCGGTCAACCTGCGCGCCGTCGCCGTGGCGATGAAGCACGAGCTGGCCGCGCTCGCCGACGGCGGAGCACTGGTCAATGTCGCCTCCTCGGCCGGGATCGGCGGGGCCCCGGGGATGTCGGCGTACGCGGCCGCGAAGCACGGGGTGGTCGGCCTGACCCGTACGGCCGCGATCGACCACGGTGCGCGGGGAGTCCGCGTCAACGCGGTCGCGCCCGGGCCGACCGAGTCGGGCGGCATGGGAAGGCAACCGGAGGAGGTCAGGGCCCGGGTCGGTCGCCTGCTTCCGCTGCAACGGATCGGGTACGCCGACGAGGTGGCCGCCGCGGTCGCCTGGCTGTCCGCCCCGGAGTCCTCCTTCGTCACCGGGACGGTCCTGCCCGTCGACGGCGGCAAGCACGCGTAGCTCCCGAGCCGACTCGGTCCTGGGGGTGGCGTGTTCTAGGT
This sequence comes from Marmoricola sp., assembly GCA_030151765.1. Lineage (GTDB taxonomy): Bacteria > Actinomycetota > Actinomycetes > Propionibacteriales > Nocardioidaceae > Marmoricola. The sequence continues at coordinate 9,160 of JASLCW010000135.1, read as the reverse complement.
TGGCTTCTGCAACCGCTTCCCGGGAGGAAACTCGTGACCGACAACATCGACCAGCTGGCCGCCGACTACTGGGACGCACTGATGGAGGCCGAGCCCACCTGGCGGCACCTCCTCGGCGATTTCGGTGCGGTCGGCTCCTTCGAGTCCGCCAGCCGGGCCACCGAGGATGCGCACATCGCCGACTTCCGGGCGTACGCCGATCGCGCGGCCAGGGTCGACCCGGCGAGCCTCACCGAGGACCAGCGGGTGACCCGCGAGGTCCTGGTCTACGAGGCCGGCACCCGTGCCGCCCTGCTCGAGGCCCGGCTCAGGGAGCATGCGGCGGACCCGCTCTTCGGGCCCCAGGCCGAGTTGGCGCTGATCGCCGGCATGCTCGGTGTCCCCGACGCCGACGTGGCGGAGGCGATGCTCACCAAGGGAGCCGGCATCGGGCGCCACTTCCGCGAACTCGCCGAGCGTCAGCGTGAGGGAGTGGTGAGCGGCCGGGTCTCGCCGGCCTTCGCGGTCGCCGAGACGGTGAAGCAGATCGACGAGGCCTTCGGCGTACCGGCTGAGCAGGATCCGCTGCTCGACGCCGTCGCCCTCCCCGACGGCGTCGATGTCGCCGCTTGGCGCGCTCGCTTCGCCCGCGTCGTCGAGGACGAGATCCGCCCCGGCATGGCCGCCTATCGCGATGTGCTGCGCGACGAGGTCGCGCCGGTCGCCAAGCCGGACGACAAGCCCGGCCTCTGCTGGCTTCCGGACGGCGACGACGCCTATGCGCGCACGCTGCGCTTCTTCACCACGACCGACAAGTCACCGCAGGAGATCCACGATCTCGGGCTCGCCCAGGTCGAGGCGCTCGCCGACGAATACCGGGCCCTCGGCCCGACCGTCGCCGGCACCGACGACCTGCAGGGCATCTTCGAGGCGATGCGCTCCGACCCGGCCCTGCACTTCGAGACCGGCGAGCAGCTCGTCGAGCAGTCGAAGGTGGCGATGGCGCGCGCCTGGGACGCGATGCCGGGCTGGTTCGAGACGCTGCCCCAGGCCCCGTGCGCGGTCGAGGGCGTCACGACCGGAGCGAAGGCCTTCTACTTCCCGCCGGCCAACGACGGCAGCCGCGGCGGCACCTTCTTCATCAATGTCGACGACCCGAGCTCCTGGGGCACCTTCGAGCTCGAATCGCTGGCCTTCCACGAGGGCATCCCCGGCCACCACCTCCAGCTGGCGATCGCCTCCGAGCTCCCCGACAGCGTGCCCGCGATCCGCAAGTACAGCGAGAACGCGGCGTACGCCGAAGGCTGGGGTCTCTACACCGAACGCCTCGCGGACGAGATGGGCCTCTACTCCGACGACGTACAGCGGCTCGGCATGCTATCCGCCGACTCGATGCGTGCCTGCCGCCTGGTCGTCGACACCGGACTGCACGCCCTCGGGTGGTCACGGCAGCAGGCGGTCGACTACATGGTCGCCAACTCGCCGATGCGGGAGAGCATGTGCCGCCCCGAGATCGACCGCTACATCGTCACGCCCGGTCAGGCCTGCTCCTACATGATCGGCCGGCTGGAGATCCAGCGGATGCGCCGCGAGGCCGAGGCTCGGCCCGGCTTCGACATCAAGCGTTTCCACTCGGCGGTGCTCGACGGCGGTGCGCTGCCCCTGGGGGTGCTCGACCAGGTGGTGCGCGCGCGGGTCTGACGCCCGTACTGCGGAACAACCCGGTGGCCCGCCAGGTGGCCGACCCGTAGGCTTGGCCCAGGTTGGGCGGGCCATCGGGCTCGCCTGTGAACTTTAGAGGGAAGGTCGCCGAGGTGCCCACGGGAAAGGTCAAGTGGTACGACGCGGAGAAGGGCTTCGGCTTCCTCTCCCGCGAGGACGGCGATGACGTCTTCGTGCGCGCGTCGTCGTTGCCGGCCGGCGTGACGACGCTGAAGAACGGCGCCCGGGTCGAATTCAGCATCCTGTCCGGCCGCAAGGGCGAGCAGGCTCACCAGCTGCACATCCTCGACTCGCCCTCGGTGGCCGCCAAGCAGCGCGCCGCCAGTCGCAAGAAGCCCGAAGAGATGGTCACCATCGTCGAGGACCTGATCCGGTTGCTCGACAACGTGGGGGAGACCTATCGCCACGGTCGGCGTCCCGACGGCAAGATGGCACGCCCGGTGGCGAAGCTGCTGCGCGGCCTGGCCGACGAGCTCGAGCTCTGAGCCTCGGGCGAAAACACAACGGATGTTGTGAATTGGGCCCAGATCATCCGAAATAACGGTTGATCTGGGCCCAATTCGCTACCTATGCAGTGCTTTCGACGGGCTGGTCAGTTCAGGCTCATCCTCGGCTCGCCATTGGCCAGACCGGTCCCGGCGATGGTGCAGCTGCCACCGCGCGGCGTACCGGCGTTGTAGGCCTGCCGCACGCAGGAGCGCAGGGCGAGCTGACCCCAGTAGTTCGGGTGCAGCGATTCCTGGATGTAGTACGGCGAGCTACCCGCGGTCGTGACCGTCCGGATCTGGTTGACCCATTCGGTCTTGTCGACCGCGCCGGCCTGGGTCCACGAGGTCAGGCCCTTCTCCTCGAGCAGGCCGACGGTGTTCTCGCAGAGTCGACGGCCGTTGAAGGCGGCGGAGATGTTCAGCAGCTTCACGTTCGCGAGCCCGCTCGCGCTCGCGGCGCCGGAGACGGTGTTGTTGATCGTCGGCAGCAGGGTCGAGTTCGCGTAGTCGGCGTCGGTGTTCCAGAAGCCACAACCGCCGGTGTTCTGCCGGGTGTAGCCGCTCTGGCTGTAGCGGAAGCCGGAGGCGGCCGGGATCGGTGACGGATAGTTCTGCACCAGCAGCGTCCAGCTGCTGTCGGCGTATCCGGCATTGCGCATCGCGGTCCGGATGTTCTGGAAGGCGCTCGCGATCCGCGCCTTCACCGCGCTCACATTGGAGGCGGCCAGCTGCGAGGTGACGGTGCTGTCGTCCTTGCAGTAGTCCGGCCACCACGACGGTGAGGTCAGGAAGTCGGTCACGCAGTCGGTGACGATGCCGGCGAAGTTGAAGTCATTGCCGCCGATGGAGACCGCGACCATCTTGACGTTGTGGGAGGCGGCGAAGTTCTGCAGCATCAGCGCCTGCCCCTGCTGGCCGCCCGAGTTGTAGAAGTCGAGGCCGGGCTTGAAATTGCCGGAGTCCGTGTACGTTGCGGTCTTGGCGCCGGAGCAGGCGAGGTTGAGGCCGTTGATCCCGCCGCCGAGGTAGACCTCGGCGGACTTGCTGCGGTGGCAGCGGTTGATCGTCTCCGCGGTGTTGGCGGCGTTGTCGTAGTACGCCGTACCCCCGAGGGCGTCCGCGTACGACGAGCTCGCATTGGAATTGCCCGCCCAGCGGCCGGCCTCACCGGAGATGTAGGAGTCGCCGACGGAGACGACCCAGCCGGCGCCCATGCCGGGCCCGTCGGCGTGGGCCGCCGGGGCGAGCATCAGGCCTGAGGCGCCGATGGCGGCCGCTGCCGCGATTCGAGTCAGGCGGCGTCCGAGAATTTCCGTGGGTCGAGGCACGAGGCACCCTGCTTTCCTGTGATGGAGGTCACTCCCCGGAGGCAAGCTAGTGGCTGCCCCCGGCGCAGGGGAAGAGTCAGCCCTTCGCCGGCGTGGCCCGCCGGGGGAGCAGGGTGAAGAGCACCCAGCCGATCATCAGGGCGGCCAGCACGAAGAGCCCGACCGAGTGGTTGAGCGGCAGCGCGATGCCGATGAAGCCACCGATCACCCAGGCCAGCTGGAGGAGGGTCTCGGAGCGCGCGAAGGCGCTGGTCCGGCTGCGCTCGGGCACCTCCGCCTGGATCGTCGCGTCGAGTGCGAGCTTGCCGAGGCCCTGGCTGATGCCGGCGGTCAGGCCGAGGAGCATCGCCGGGAAGAGCCCGTAGAAGAGTGCGCAGAAGATCGCGGCCGCCGTGTCCGCCAGGAGTACGACGACCACGACGATCGATGGTTTCGCGGACTTGAGCAGGTTGCCGATGCCGATGCCGACCGTGTTGCCCAGCCCGGCGGCGCCGATGACCAGGCCCATGAGCAGGGTCGCCTTGTCCTCCCAGCCGGGTAGCGGGTGCCGGATCAGCAGGAAGGCCATGAACATCGTCAGGAAGCCGGAGAGCATCCGCAGGCCGGCATTGGCGCGCAGCGCGAAGACGACCGGTCCGGGCACGTGATAGCGGAGCGCCTCGCGGATCTTCTGGGGCGCCTCGCCGCTCACCGAGTCGGCGGCGGGCGGCAGCAGGATGGCCAGCACGGTCGCGATCACGAAGGCGACGAAGGCGACCCGGAGCGCCCAGGGGCCGCCGCCGAGCTTGGAGGCGATGCCGGCGAGGCCGCCGACGAGGGCGCCGCCGATCACGCCGGAGAGCGAGATCCGGGAGTTGGCCTTCACCAGCGTCAGTCCGTCCGGCAGCAGCCGGGGGATCGTCGCCGCGCGGGCGACGCCGTACGCCTTGGAGGAGACGAGGCAGCCGAGGGCGGCCGGGTAGAGCGCGATCGAGTTGTCGCTGACCGCGCCGGTCATCGACCAGCAGAGGAAGGCGCGCGCCGCCATCGTCGTGCCGATCGCCCACCGGCGGCCGTGGCTGAAACGGTCGAGGAAGGGGCCGAGGAGGGGTGCCACCACGGCGAAGGGCAGCATCGTGAGACCGAGGAAGAGGGCCACATGTCCGCGGGCGCCGCCCGGGTCGGCGAAGAAGACGGTGCCGGCCAGCGCGACCGCGACCGCGGCATCGCCGCCGGTGTTGAAGACGTGCATCTCGATGATCCGGGACAGCCCGGACTCACCGGCGCCCTCGGCGCGGGCGGCGCGCCTGCCCATCAGGAAGGCCGCCCGGGCGCCGCGCCCGGTCGCCTTGCCGACCGAGGCCACTCCGCGTCCGACGGCACGGGCGCCGTTGGAGGCCGTCGCACCCCCGGCGGGCGGCGGCGTGGGCTCCGCGGATGCGTGCGGGTCGGGCTCGGACATGCGCCCCATCCTGCCAAGCCCCGCCCCCGGGACGACAAGCGCTCGCCGATGAGGAAGAATCTGCGACGTGACCCACACCCTCGATGTCCGGCCCGACACGGTCGACTTCGCCCGCGCAGCCGCCGTCGAGCAGGCCGGTGCGGTGGCCGTGGGCGCCCACCTCGGCTCCCTGAACGAGGCTCCGGAGGTGGCGACCCACCTCTTCGAGTGCCTGCTCCCCGGCTATCCCGGGTGGCACTGGGCGGTCACCACCGCCAGCGTTCCCGGAGCTGAGCCGACCGTCGACGAGATCGTGCTGCTCCCCGGCGAGGACGCGATCGTGGCTCCTGCCTGGGTTCCGTGGCGCGAGCGGATCCGTCCAGGTGATCTCTCGCCCGGCGATCTGCTCCCGGTCGACGAGGACGACGCGCGACTGGTGCCCGGCTACTTCGCCGCCGACGAGGAATTTCCCGTCGATCGTCAGTTGGCCCGCGCGCTGGACCAGGAGGTCGGCCTCGGGCGCGCCCGGGTGCTCTCCGTCGAGGGCCGCGACCAGGCCGCGCAGCGCTGGTACGACGGCGACCGCGGCCCCGCCGTACCCCTCGCCCAGTCGGCGCCGGGCCGTTGCCACGGGTGTGGCTTCATGCTCCGCCTTGCCGGCCCGATGTCGACCATGTTCGGCGTCTGCGCCAATGCCTTCGCCAACGACGACGGCCGCGTCGTCTCGCTCGACCACGGATGTGGCGCCCACTCGGAGGCCCAGTTGCGCAAGAAGCAGCTGCCGCCGCCGTTGCCGGATCCGGTCTTCGACTCGATCACCCGGGACGACCTCGAGTCTTTCTGACGGGATAGTCCACGACGAAATCGGGCTCTCCGGCCCGGATTTATCCCGGAAACGTCATGGACTATCGCGCCACGCCGGATTGTGGAACGTGTTCCCTTTTGCCTCGTCTTGATGCATGCTGGCCCGCGGGGAGGGGCCTCGTCGTCGTGCGGAGCTCATTGTGAATCATCCGAAAACCCGGTCCCGTCGTCTCATGGCCACCGTGGCCGTGCTGGGCACGGTCGTTGCGAGCTTCCTGCTCGCCGCGCCCGCGCAGGCGCACATCGAGCGGCCGTCGTACTGGCCGCTGCCGGGTCCCGACTGTTCCGCGACGCCCTGTGCCGGCGGCAAGGTGCCGACGCAGCGGAGCCTCGCCTCGGCGCTGACGCGGCACAAGCACGTGACCGTCCGGGTGGTCTGCCAGCGCAACTCGATGAAGCTCCTGAAGAAGTCGATCCGCAAGGCGCGCGCCCACGGTTACGCGATCCGGCCGCACGACCACCGCTCGCTGAGCAAGAAGCAGGCGACGCGGCTGCTGCGGATCAACAAGGTGCTCTTCAAGCGTTGCCGCTATCACCAGATCCAGCCGGCGGTGACGGCCTCGAACAATGACGACCGCGTCGTCATCATGCCGGGCCTTTATACCGAGCCGACGGCGAGCAGCCGGCCCACCAACGACCCGCGGTGCGCGCAGTACAAGATCACCGACAACACCGGCGGTGACATCAGTGGTGCGGTCAGCTACGCGTACCAGTACCACTGCCCGAACGACCAGAACCTGATCGCCGTCATCGGCCGCAAGCTCGGCCCCGGCCAGGATCCGCACCCGCCCAAGGTGGATCGCCACGGCATCCCCAACCTCGGTGGCTGCATCCGCTGCAACCTGCAGATGGAGGGCTCGGGCGTCAGCGCCGACGACGTGATCATCGACGCCGGCCGGGTGGCCTCGGGCAATGGCTACCCGCTGGGCTCGCGCAAGGACGTCGGCATCCGTGCCGACCGTGCCGACGGCTTCGTGCTGCGCAATGTGACCGTGCGGCACGCCAAGGAGCACGACATCTACATCATCGAAGTGGACGGCTATCGGCTCAACCGCTTCAAGACGTACGCCGGCGGCGAGTACGGCGTGCTCACCTTCGTCGGTGACCACGGCCTCATGGAGAACTGCGACTCGGCCGGCAGCGGTGACTCGAGCCTCTACCCGGGTGCGGGCGCCAAGACCAATGTCGGCCGCGACACCAAGATCTACCCGAAGGCGCGGTACTCCCAGCGGATCACCCGCTGCGATGCCCACCACAGCCTGGCGGGCTATTCCGGCACCGACGGAAGCTCGACCTGGATCGATCACAACAACTTCTACGACAACGCGCTCGGCTTCACCACCGACGTGTTCACCGCGGCCGGACACCCCGGCTTCCCGCAGTCGGGCGACCTGATCGAGTACAACAACTTCTACTCGAACAACTTCAACCCGTACCTGCCGAGCTCGCCGATCCACCCGGCCCAGCCGGAGCCGGTCGGCACCGGTCTCTGGATCGCCGGTGGAAACAGCAACATCGTTCGCTACAACCGCTTCTACGACAACTGGCGGCGCGGGACGATGCTCTTCGCCGTACCGAATGCGCTGGTGTGTGGTCCGACCGCCTCCGGCCCGCCGGTCGACGGCTGCTCGGTCACCGACCTCGGCAAGGAGAACAGCACCTCCTTCGACAACCAGTTCTACGGCAACAAGATGGGTGTCTCCCCTTCGGGAGAGCGGAAGCCGAACGGCGTCGACTTCTGGTGGGACAGCTTCCCGACGAACACCGGCAACTGCTGGTACTCCAACGGCAGCGTGACCAGCTCGCCGTCCTCGCTGCCGAGCGACTGCAAGAGCAGCATCGGTCTGGGCGCCGGATCGGTCGAGGGCACCATGAACGAGCTCGAGCTCGTCGGCTGCTTCGGCAGCCTCGAGCTCAGCGGCTACAACGCCGACGTGTGCCCGTGGTTCCGGAGCCCCAGCAAGCCGGCGGCGGTCACCGCGGCTCGGGTCAGCGCGGCGCGCATCAGCTCGGGCGCGGCCTTCCCACAGGACGTGAAGGCCTCGATGCTGACCACGGCCTGCGAACTCTTCGGAGATGCGGCACCGAAACTGTGTGAGACGCCCAACGTGATCCTGGGAGGCCAGCGATGAACCGCAAGTTGCTCGCGCTCGTCACGGTCGCCGCGACCCTCCTGCTGGCGGCGGTGATCCCGCTGACGACCGCCAACGGTCGTTCCGGGCATCCCGCCCGGGCAGTCGCGGCCGCGGACGCCGCGACCGTGCGTACCGCGCTCTGTCACGACTGGAAGCGCATGGACGCCGCGCACAAGCAGGCGATCGTGAAGGGGATGCACGAGTTCTTCACCGGTCCCCTCGACATCCCGAATGCCTGGGGCACCGGACTGACGAGCGATCAGGCGATGAAGCTCTTCAACGGCTACTGCGAGCCAGCGTACTCCGACAACTTCCGGCTCTATCGCCTGTACGGCGACGCGGCCACCTTCACGCCGACCGCGAAGTAGACCTCAGGCATCGTCATGGGTGCGCTGCCGGCGACGCCGGCAGTGCTCCCATCCGAGCGCGCCCAGACCGAAGCCGGCGACACACGTCCACAGCCACCACAGGTGGCCGTCGTGTGACAGCCGACCGTAGAAGGGCAGCAGCAGGAGGAAGGCGATTCCCCAGATCGCGGTGCCCACCTGCATGGTGCGGACACCGTCGACGTCGAGAGGCTCGACGGGCGCGACGACGTACCTGCGCTTGCCGATCTCGTACTCATCAGGCTGCTCGCTCACGGGACGAAACTACCGTCTCGCAATGGGACAGGGGCTCCCGGTGAGCCCTTCCGTCTGCCACGATGCGCCCGTGGACAAGTATTTCAAGATCTCCGAGCGAGGCTCGACGGTCGGCCGTGAGGTTCGTGGCGGTGTGGTCACCTTCTTCACGATGGCCTACATCATCGTGCTCAACCCGATCATTCTTCTCGGCGCGAAGGACCATTCCGGTCACGCGCTCGGGACCTTCACCGCGATCGCCGCCGGGACCGCCCTCGTGGCCGGTGTCATGTCGATCCTCATGGGCCTGGTGGCGAACTTCCCGCTGGCCATTGCGACGGGCCTGGGCCTCAACGCCTTCCTGGCCTTCTCGGTCGCCAGCAAGATGACCTGGGCCGATGCGATGGGCCTCGTGGTCCTCGAGGGCCTGGTCATCCTGGTCCTGGTGCTGACCGGCTTCCGGAAGGCCGTCTTCAGCGCCGTACCGTCGCAGCTCAAGATCGCCATCTCGGTCGGTATCGGTCTGTTCATCGCTCTGATCGGGTTCACCGACGCGGGCTTCGTCGGCAGTGGCAGCGGCACCCCGGCCCAGCTGCACCGGGGT
>JASLCW010000132.1 GCA_030151765.1 Marmoricola sp. | reverse complement strand
GCGGCGCCCCGCTGCCCGGCGTCTTCGTCGCCGGCTGGATCAAGCGAGGCCCCACCGGCGGCATCGGCCGCAACCGGCTCTGCGGCGAGCAGGCGGCGGCGTCGATCCTGGCCGACTTCGCCGGCGGCGTCCTCGCCACGCCGACCGCGGACTCCGCGGACGTCCCGGACCTGGTGGCCGGTCGCGGCGCGCAGCGCGTGGCCCTCGACGGCTGGAAGCGGATCAACGCCGCCGAGCGCGATGCGGGATCGACCGCCGGTCGCCCGCGCATCAAGTTCACCAAGATTGAGCAGCTGCAGATGATGGCGCGCCAGTCCGACGTCGTCGGTGGCGTGTAGTGCGCATCGCCCTCCTGTCCTACCGCAGCAAACCGCATTGCGGGGGACAGGGCGTCTACATCAGGCACCTCAGTCGTGAGCTGGTCGCGCTCGGACACTCCGTCGAGGTCTTCTCCGGACAGCCCTATCCCGAACTGGACGAGGGTGTGGCCCTCACCAAGGTCCCCAGCCTCGACCTCTACCGCGAGCCCGATCCCTTCCGGATGGTGTGGCCGTGGGAGTTCCGCGACCTGATCGACGCGCAGGAGTTCGCGATCATGTGTACGGCGGGTTTCCCGGAGCCGCGCACCTTCGGCAAGCGCATCCTCAAGGTGCTCGCCAAGCGGCGCGACGACTTCGACGTGGTCCACGACAACCAGGTGCTCGCGCACGGCATCGGCCAGATCGAGGACAAGATCGGGCTGCCGCTACTGACCACCCTGCACCACCCGATCAGCTTCGACCGACGGGTGGACATCGCCGCCGCGCCGACGCTGCGCAAGAAGCTCTCGCTGCGCCGCTGGTACGGCTTCGTGAAGATGCAGGCCAAGGTGGCCCGCGAGGCGCGCTGGATCCTGCTGCCCTCGGAGTCCTCGAAGCGCGACGTGGTCACCGACTTCGGTGTCGACCCGGGGAAGATGCAGGTCATCCCGCTGGGTGTCGACGACTGCTTCGTGCCGCCGAGCGAGCCGCGCGTTCCGGGCCGCATCGTCGCGATGGCGAGCGCGGACGCGCCGATGAAGGGCATCGCCACGCTCCTCGAGGCCTTCGCCAAGCTGCGCACCGAGCGCGACCTGGAGCTGATGCTGGTGACCCGCCCGACCCCGGGTGGGCGCACCGAGAGGCTCATCGAGGAGCTCGGCATCGGCGACCATGTGCACTTCGTGCACGGCATCAGCGACGAGGAGCTCGTCGCCGTCATGGGCTCGGCCGAGCTCGCCTGCGTGCCCTCGCTGTACGAGGGCTTCTCGCTGCCGACCGCGGAGCTGATGGCATGCGAGACCCCGCTGGTGGTGAGCCGTGCCGGCGCCATCCCGGAGGTCGTCGGGCCCGAGGGCCTGTGTGCCGACATGGTCACGCCGGGCGATGTGGGCGAACTGGCCACTGCGATCGAGCGGATGCTCGACGACCCGGAGCGTCGCGAGCGCATGGGCCGGGCCGGCCGGGAGCGGGCCCAGGAACTCTTCAGCTGGCACGCGGTCGCGGTGGCCACCGCGGCGGCGTACGAGCGCGTCATCGAGGGATTCGAGAAGGAGCAGGCAGATGCTGACCGTTGATTTCGACCGCTTGGGACTCCGGCCCGGCGACCGGGTGATCGACATGGGGTGCGGTGCCGGACGGCATGCCTTCGAGATGTACCGCCGGGGCGCGGACGTCGTCGCCTTCGACCAGGACGCCGACGAGCTCGCCGGAGTGCTGGAGCTCTTCGGTGCGATGAAGGAGGCGGGCGAGGTGCCGGAGGGCGCCGAGGCCGACATCAAGGAGGGCGACGCGCTCGCGCTGCCCTTCGCTGACGGTGAATTCGACCGGGTGGTCTGCTCGGAGGTCCTCGAGCACATCTGGGACGACGTGACCGCGATCCGCGAGCTGATCCGGGTGCTGCGTCCCGGCGGCACGATGGCGATCACGGTTCCCCGGTGGCTTCCCGAGGTGATCAACTGGCGGCTCTCGCCGGAGTACCACAACGCCGAGGGCGGCCACATCCGCATCTACACCGACCACGAGCTGGTCGACAAGGTCACCAAGGGTGGCCGCGCCAACGACGGTACGCCGGGCGAGGCGATGATCTTCGAGGGCAAGGACCATGCCCACGGGCTGCACGCGCCGTACTGGTGGATCAAGTCGGCGGTCGGCGTCGAGAACGACGAGCACCCGCTGGTGAAGGCCTATCACCAGGTCCTGGTCTGGGACATCATGAAGACCCCGCGCTGGTCGACGGCGACGCGGCTGGCCGAGAAGGCGCTCAACCCGCTGATCGGCAAGAGCATGGTCCTGTACTTCCGCAAGCCGGAGTAGCCCCTTGGTGTCCACCTGGTCGATCCCTGCGGTCGACGGGATCCTCACTGCCGCGCAGGTCGCCGACACGGCCGCCTCGATCGCGGCGATGCAGGAGCCGTCGGGCGCCGTGCCGTGGACCCCGGGGGAGAAGACCGACGTCTGGAACCACGTCGAAGCGGCGATGGCGCTGCTCGTCGGCGGCGAGGTCGAAGCGTCCGAGCGAGCCTACGACTGGTGCCTGCGCACGCAGCGCCACGACGGTTCCTGGCCGATGGAGATCGTCGCGGGGGAGATCCGGGACGCTTCGGGCGAGAGCAACATGTCGGCCTATCTCGCGGTCGGGGTCTGGCATCACTGGCTGCTCCGTCGCGATCGTGCCTTCGTCAACCGCATGTGGCCCGTCGTACGCCGGGCGCTGGACTTCGTGGTCGGCTTGCAGTTGCCCTTCGGTGGCATCGCCTGGTCGCAGGAGTGGGACGCGCATGGTCCGGCGAAGGTCAACGCGGCGGCCCTGCTCGCGGGCTCCTCGAGCATCTACCAGGCGCTGCGCGCGGGCGTTGCGCTTGCCGAGCTCGTCGGCGATCCGCAGCTCGACTGGGAGCTCGCCGGCGGCAGGCTCGGTCACGCGCTGCGCGGCCACCGCGATCTCTTCCTGGACAAGTCCGAGTTCTCGATGGACTGGTACTACCCGGTTCTCGGCGGTGCGGTCCGGGGTGACGCAGCGGCCGAGCTGATCGAGGAGCGCTGGGAGCGCTTCGTCGTACCGGGTCTGGGCATCAAGTGCGTCGAGCAGAATCCCTGGGTGACCGGCGCCGAGACCTGCGAGCTGGTGATGTCGCTCGACGCGATCGGCGACCATGCCCGCGCGCTGGAGCAGTTCGCGGCGATGCAGCACCTCCGCGAGGAGGACGGCCGCTACTGGACCGGCTGGGTGTGGCCCGACCAGGTCAACTGGCCGCACGAGCACACGACGTACACGGCGGCCGCGGTCGTCCTCGCCGCCGACGAGCTGTCCCGTACGACGCCCGCCTCGGGCATCATGCGCGGGGACTCGCTGGCCCCGCACTTCGAGGAGCTCGCGCTCGAATGTGGCTGCGAGGCTGCGACCGTCCGCTGAATCCGCTGGTTCGTACGCTCCGGGCCACCCGCCTCCTTGCCCGGTCGCTGCGCCTTTCGGTGACGACGGATCAAGGTGAGTCGCCGAGGCGCGGTGACTCGAGTGGCGCCGAAGCGCCCAACGGGATGTCGACCAGCCCGAGCAGTGGCCGAACCAGTGGCTCAGAACTCAGCCGACGGACTCCCCGGCCTCGCCGGAGGTCCGGGTCAGGGTCCGCATCGAGCCGACCGTCTCCGCCGGAGTGAATGCCCCCGAGGCGACCGCGCGCTGCCAGACGTGGAAGGGGGCCTGGCCACCGTCCTCGGGACGCTCGAAGACGTCGTGGATGACGAGCACGCCGCCGGGGATCACCCAGTGCGCGAAGCCCGAGTAGTCGTTCTGGGCATGGATCTCGGCGTGGCCGCCGTCGATGAAGAGCAGCGCGAGCGGCGTACGCCAGTGCTTCGCCACGGTCGTGGACCGTCCGATGACCGCGATGACCTCGTCCTCGAGGCCGGCGCGGGCGACGGTACGGCGGAACGTGGGGAGGGTGTCCATCAGTCCGAACTCCGGGTCCACCAGGCTGGCGTCGTGGTGCTCCCAGCCGGACTGGTTCTCCTCGGATCCGCGGTGGTGGTCGACCGTGAAGACGACCGAGTCGGCGGCGCGGGCGGCGGCGCCGAGATAGATCGCCGACTTGCCGCAATAGCTGCCGACCTCGAGTGCCGGACCCAAGGGAAGTTGCCGGACCGCCGTGCGGTGCAGGAAGTCGCCCTCGTCCTCCGGCATGAAGCCCTTCGCCGCGTGGGCGTGGGCGAGCAGGTCGGCGGGCATGGTGGCTTCGATCACGGGGGACACCCTAGTCATGGCACAATTGGAACACGTTCTAGATTTGAGGAGACGTGCGATGCCCATCGGGATCGGCGAGGATCACACCGAACTGGCCGCCAGCATCGGCAAGTGGGCCGAGGCACTCCAGCCTCGTGAGGCGGTCAAGGCCGCCGAGGGCGACGCCGAAGCGCTGGCCGCGTGGTCGCTGCGCTACGCCGAGATGGGACTGGCCGCCATCGCTGCTCCGGAGCCCTACGGCGGCGGCACCCTGCTCGACCAGGCCGTGGCGCTCGAGGCCGCCGCTCATGCGCTGATCCCGGGACCGCTGCTCACTACGACGATCGCCGCGATCGCCGTACCGGGCCTCGCCGAAGGCGCCGCCGACGGTTCGGTGCGGGTCGGGCAACTGCTGCCCGGCGGCATCGTCGCCGACGGGGCCACCGCTACCCACGTGCTCGTCCCGACCGCGACCGGCTGGGGCGTCGTGGCCGCGGACCAGCTCGCTCTGACGCCCGGCGCCGACCCCGATCTCTCGCGCACGACGAGTGTCCTGGCGGGCGCCGTACCGGTGGCCGACGAGGTCGTCGACGCGGTCCGCCTGCGTCGCCTCACCGCCACCCTCGCCGCCGCCGAGTGCTCGGGCATCGCGCAGTGGTGCCTGGAGACCGCCGTCGAGTACGCCGGAGTCCGCGAGCAGTTCGGCCGCAAGATCGGCTCCTTCCAGGCGATCAAGCACCTATGCGCGGAGATGCTCGAGATCACCGAGTCGGTGACCGCAGCCGCATGGGACGCCGCCACCGCGGCCGACGACCCGGACCAGTGGGAGCTGGCGACGCTGGTCGCCGAGACGGTCTGCTTCGACGGTGCCGTCCAGGTCGCGAAGGCCGCCGTCCAGGTGCTCGGCGGCATCGGCTTCACCTTCGAGCACGACGCGCACCTCTATCTCCGCCGGGCGATCTCGCTGCGCAGCCGGTACGCCGGCGCGGGCGCCGCGGATCTCGCCGCGGTCACCGCGACCGGACGGCGCCGGGTGCTCCACCTCGAGATCGAGGACGACTCCCTGCGCGAGCAGGCGCGGGAGCTGGTCGCCTCGGTGACCTCGGCATCGGACCAGCGAGCCGCGCTGGCCGAGACCGGACTGCTGGCGCCGCACTGGCCGGCGCCGTACGGGCTGGGTGCGGACCCGGCCCTCCAGCTCGTGATCGACGAGGAGCTGGAGGCCGCCGGCATCGAGCGTCCCGATCTCAAGATCGGTGCGTGGGCGGCGCCGACGATCCTGAGCCACGGCAACGACGCCCAGCGCGAGCGCTTCCTCGGCCCGACGCTGCGCGGCGAGATCGCGTGGTGCCAGCTCTTCAGCGAGCCCGAGGCCGGCTCCGACCTGGCCGGCCTGCGCACCCGTGCCGTCCGCGACGACGCAGCCGGCGGCTGGCGCCTCACCGGACAGAAGGTCTGGACCTCGCTCGCCCGCGAGTCCGACTGGGGCATCTGCCTGGCCCGCACCGATGCGGACGCGAAGCCCCACGCCGGCATCACCTACTTCGTCCTCGACATGCGCACGCCCGGCATCGACATCCGGCCGCTCCGCGAACTCACCGGCGAGGCGATGTTCAACGAGGTCTTCCTCGATGACGTCTTCATCCCCGACGAGTGCGTCGTCGGTGAGGTCAACGGCGGCTGGCGTCTCGCCGTCACCACGCTCGCGAACGAGCGCGTCGCGATGGCCGGGGCTCGCCTCGGCGACAGCGTCGAGCGGGCGCTGGCGATGTACGACGAGCTCGGCGACGCGGCCCGCTCCCGGGTCGGCGATGCCGTCGCGTGGGCCACCGTCGTGAAGCTGCTCGGCACCCGCGCGACGATGCGCTCATTGGCCGGGCAGGGGCCCGGATCGGAGTCGAGCGTCGCCAAGCTGGTCGGCGTACGCAGCCGTCAGGACTCCGCCGAGCTGGTCGTCGAACTCCTCGGTGCCCGGGCGCTGGGCGGTGGCGAACTCGCCACCGCGGCCCTGCACGAGCAATTGCTCACCCGTTGTCTGTCGATCGCCGGCGGCACCACGCAGATCCTGCGCAATGTGGCGGGCGAGCGAATCCTCGGCTTGCCACGCTGAGCTGAGTCGCGTCCGCGCCTGCCTGGCAAGGCCGAGGAGTGCGGGCGTGCTCAGAGCGCAGCGCACGTCAAGCGACGAGAACGCCGCCAGGTGGGATGCGGGCGTGGCTCAGCTGAAGTCGGCGGCGGCGCGTTCGGCTGCGTCGAGGAACATCTGGCGGCCGGCGAGATCGGACTCGAGGTTGGCGACCTTCTTCTGGTCGCCGGCCGCGCGGGCCTTCTCGAGGTCGCCCTCGATCTTGGCGATCGCCTCGCGGAGCTTGCCGACCATGTCGTCGGCACGGGCGGACTTCTCCGGGTCGGTACGACGCCACTGGTCGTCCTCGACGCCGCGGATGGCCTGCTCGACCTTGCGCATCCGGCCTTCGAGCTCGTTGATGAGATTGCGCGGCACCTTGCCGGCCGCGTCCCACTTGTCCGCGATGGTCCGGAAGGCGCGCTTGGCGCTCTCGAGATCGTTGACCGGCAGCAGCGCCTCGGCCTCGACCAGGAGTCCGCGCTTGACCTCCGCGTTGGCCTCGAATTCCTTGTCCTGCTCGGCATTGGCGGCGTCGCGGGCGGCGAAGAACTGGTCCTGAGCGGCGCGGAAGCGCTTCCAGAGGTCGTCATCGACGCCGCGCGGCGCCGGGCCGGCGGCCTTCCAGTCGCGCATGAGGTTGCGGTAGTCGCCCGAGGTGGCGCCCCAGTCGGTGGACCCGGCGATCGCCTCGGCCTCCTTGACCAGGCGCTCCTTGATCACCTGCGCGGCAGCGCGCTTGGAGTCCTGCTCGGCGAAGTGCGACTTGCGCGCCTTGGTGTACGCCGTCCGCGCCGCGGAGAAGCGATGCCAGAGCTCGTCGTCGGCCGACTTGGCCAGCCGGGGAAGCGCCTTCCACTCGTCGAGCAGCTCGCGGAGCCGGTTGGCGCCATTGCGCCAGTCGGCACTGCCGGCGATCTTCTCGGCGGTGCTGACCAGCTGCTCCTTGCGACCGCGGGATTCCTCGAGGTCGCGGGCGCGCTGCTC
Organism: Marmoricola sp.; assembly: GCA_030151765.1. Lineage (GTDB taxonomy): Bacteria > Actinomycetota > Actinomycetes > Propionibacteriales > Nocardioidaceae > Marmoricola. The sequence goes on along the minus strand of JASLCW010000132.1, from coordinate 5,364 downwards.
CTTGCGCTCCTCACGCTGGCGCGCGAGCACCGGCTTGAGGGCGGCCAGGCGCGAGGTGAGGGCGGCATAGTCGCCCACCGCGTTGGGGGTCGCGAGCGTGGTGGTGAGCTGGTCGATCGAGGAGGTGGCCTCGTCGGGGGAGAGGGCGCCGGCGAGAACGCGCTGTTCGAGGAGCTTCACCTCGAAGGCGATGCCTTCGTAGCGCTTCGTGTAGAAGGCGAGCGCTTCCTCCGGCGTACCCTCTGGGTACTGCCCGACGGCGTGCTCGGTTTCTCCGACGCGGACGAAGACCGTCCCGTCCTCGGCCACTCGGCCCCAATCGGCTGGCTGTGCAGTCACGCGCGTAATCCTACGCAGACCGCTGCCAGTAGGCTTGCCCCAGTCGTTCCCCCAGTCTCGTTCCCAGGAGTTCTCACCGTGCTGATTGCAGGATTCCCGGCCGGTGCCTGGGCGGCCAACTGCTATGTCGTGGCCACGGGGCCGGGCACCGAGTGCGTGATCGTCGACCCCGGTCAGGACGCGGCCGCGGGCATCGAGCAGATCGTCGTGGAGCACAAGCTCAAGCCGGTGTCGGTGCTGCTGACCCACGGTCACGTCGACCACATGTGGAGCGTGGCCCCCGTGGCCGGCACGTACGACGCGACGGCCTACATCCATCCCTCCGACCGGCACCTGCTGGCGGACCCGATGGCGGGCCTGAGCCGGGAGTCGACGCAGATGCTGCTCGGCGGGAAGTACGAGTTCGCCGAGCCGGAGAGCGTCGAGGAGATCACCGACGGCCGGGTGCTCGAGCTGGCCGGGCTGGAGATCACCGTCGACCACACCCCGGGACACACCGCCGGCTCGGTCGTCTTCCGTACGCCGTACGGCGAGCAGGGCGTCTCGCAGGTGATGTTCGCCGGTGACCTGCTCTTCCAGGGATCGATCGGTCGCACCGATCTGCCCGGGGGCGATCATCCGACGATGCTGCGCACCCTGCGCGAGAAGGTGCTGACGCTTCCCGACGACATCGTCGTCCTGCCCGGCCACGGCGGCCAGACCGACATCGGCCAGGAGCGCCGTACCAACCCCTTCCTGCTCGACCTGATCGACGACGGCAACGGCCCCGCCCCCGTCACGCGAGGACTCTGACTGCATGGCTGACAAGCTCAGCGCCCCGAAGGGCGTGCCCGAATACCTCCCGCCGGAATCCGCTGCGTGGACCGCCGTACGGGAAGCCCTGGCCGCGCCGGCCGTCGGTGCGGGCTACGGCTACATCGAGCTGCCGATCTTCGAGGACACCAGTCTCTACGTGCGCGGCGTCGGTGAGTCGACCGACGTCGTCTCCAAGGAGATGTACACCTTCGAGGACCGCGGCGGTCGCTCGCTGACGCTGCGTCCCGAAGGCACCGCCGGCGTGATGCGCAGCGTGATCGAGCACGGTCTCGACCGCGGCCAGCTCCCGGTGAAGCTCTGGTACGCCGGCCCCTTCTTCCGTGCCGAACGTCCCCAGCACGGCCGCTATCGCCAACTGCAGCAGTTCGGTGTCGAGGCGATCGGCAATGATGACCCGGCGCTCGACGCCGAGGTGATCACCATCGCCGACGAGGGCTACCGGGCCCTCGGCCTCAGCGGCTATCGCACCGAGCTCACCTCGCTCGGCTGCGCCGAGTGCCGTCCCGCCTATCGCGAGAAGCTCACCGCCTTCCTCGAAGGACTGGACCTCGACGACGCGACTCGGGAGCGCGCCCGGCTCAACCCGCTGCGGGTGCTCGATGACAAGCGACCCGAGGTGCGCGCCCAGCTCGAGGACGCGCCGCTGATGCTGGACAACCTCTGTGCCGCCTGTGCCGAGCACTTCGGCGAGGTGCGCGCGCTGCTCGATGCCGGCGGCACCTCCTATGTGATCAGCCCTCGGCTGGTCCGCGGCCTCGACTACTACACCCGCACGACTTTCGAGTTCGTCCACGACGGGCTCGGTGCGCAGTCGGGCATCGGCGGCGGCGGCCGCTACGACGGCCTGATGGCGGAGCTGGGCGGCCAGGAGCTGTCCGGCATCGGTTTCGGCCTCGGCCTCGACCGCACGTACCTGGCCTGTCAGGCCGAGGGGCTGAGTCCCGGTCCCGCGCACCGCCTCGACGTCTTCGTCGTACCACTGGGGGCGGCGCGTCATCGCGCGGCCGAGCTGGCCATCGAGCTGCGCCGGGCCGGCCTGCGCACCGACCAGGCCTTCGGCGGCCGCGGTCTCAAGGGCGCGATGAAGGCGGCGGACCGCTCGGGCGCACCGCACGTCGTCGTCCTGGGGGAGCGAGACCTCGAGGCGGGCGTGGCCCAGATCAAGTCGATGGACACCGGTGAGCAGCACGCGGTATCCCTGAGTGACATCGCCCGCACCCTGCGCGAGATGAAGAACGAATCGAAGGAGCAGTCCACGTGATCCGCACCCACGACGCCGGCGCCCTGAGCGCCGCCAACGTCGGCCAGACCGTCACCCTCGCCGGATGGGTGGCCAGTCGTCGCGATCACGGCGGTGTCACCTTCATCGACCTGCGCGATGCCGGCGGTGTCGTCCAGGTGGTCATCCGCGACAACGAGGTGGCGCACGAGCTGCGCAGCGAGTTCTGCCTCGAGATCGTCGGCGAGGTCACCGCGCGTACGCCGGAGAACGTCAACCCCAACCTCGCCACGGGTGAGATCGAGGTCGTCGCGGCGGAAGTCGTCGTACTGAACGCGAGTGCGCCGCTGCCCTTCCCGATCGACGAGCACGTGGAGGTCGGCGAGGAGGTACGCCTCAAGCACCGCTATCTCGACCTGCGCCGTTCCGGCCCCGCCGCCGCGATTCGCCTGCGCAGCAGGGTCAACAAGGCCGCGCGCGATGTCCTCGACCAGCACGGCTTCGTGGAGGTCGAGACGCCCACGCTGACCCGGAGCACGCCCGAAGGCGCTCGTGACTTCCTGGTGCCGGCGCGGCTGGCGCCGGGCAGCTGGTACGCACTGCCGCAGAGCCCGCAGCTCTTCAAGCAGCTGCTCATGGTCGGCGGCCTGGAGCGGTACTACCAGATCGCGCGCTGCTATCGCGACGAGGACTTCCGCGCCGACCGGCAGCCGGAGTTCACCCAGCTCGACATCGAGATGAGCTTCATCGACCAGGAAGACGTCATCGCCCTCATGGAGGACGTCCTCGAGGCGATGTGGGGCACCATCGGCGAGACGATCCCGCGCCCGATCCCGCGGATGACCTACGCCGACGCGATGCGGCTCTACGGCTCGGACAAGCCCGACCTGCGCATGGGCAACCCGCTGGTGGAGTTCACCGACTACTTCAAGGACACCCCCTTCCGCGTCTTCCAGGCCGAGTACGTCGGTGCCGTGGTGATGCCCGGGGGAGCGAGCCAGCCCCGCAAGCAGCTGGACGCCTGGCAGGAATGGGCCAAGCAGCGCGGTGCTCGCGGCCTGGCCTATGTCCTGGTCGCCGAGGACGGCAGCCTGGGTGGCCCGGTCGCGAAGAACCTCTCCGAGGCCGAGCAGGCCGGTTTGGCCGCCCACGCCGGCGCTCAGCCCGGAGACTGCGTCTTCTTCGCTGCGGGTGCCACGAAGTCGAGCCGGGCTCTGCTCGGTGCCGCTCGCCTGGAGATCGGCCGTCGTTGCGGCCTGATCGACGAGGATGCCTTCGCCTTCACGTGGGTCGTCGACGCGCCGATGTTCGAGCCTGCCGCCGACGCCGTCGCGAGCGGCGATGTCGCCGTGGGCGAGGGCAGCTGGACCGCCGTGCACCACGCCTTCACCGGCCCCAAGCCGGAGTTCGAGGACACTTTCGACACCGACCCGGGCAGCGCGCTCGCCTACGCCTACGACATCGTCTGCAATGGCAGTGAGCTCGGCGGCGGGTCGATCCGTATCCACCGCGAGGACGTCCAGAAGCGCGTCTTCGCGGTGATGGGTATCAGCGACGAGCAGGCGCAGGAGAAGTTCGGATTCCTGCTGGATGCCTTCAAGTACGGCGCGCCGCCGCACGGTGGCATCGCCGTCGGCATGGACCGCATCGTCGCGATGCTCGCCAAGGTGGACTCGATCCGCGAGGTGATCGCCTTCCCGAAGAGTGGCGGCGGCTACGACCCGCTGACCGCTGCGCCCGCTCCGATCACCCCTGCTCAGCGCAAGGAAGCCGGAGTGGACGCCCCTGTGGCGAAGGATCTTTCGCAGAAGGACTGACTTTCCGAAGGTGCGCCATCGGCCTGTCGTGTCCAGATCGTTACCAACCGTTGACACAGAGTGCGTGCTCCGTCACATAGAGTCGCGTCCGGCGCCGATCGCGACGACCTCGGGGTTGGCCGCCAATGATCCCCGACCAACCACGTCGACGAGGTGCTGATGTCTGTACCCGAGAGCCAGCTCGAGCAGTTGAGCACGGAGCCGCCGGTCGAGCCCACGCATGTCGGTCCCGGGGCCAAGGGCATCGAGGGCAAGTCACCCGCGCAACTGGCGATGGGTCGCTTCCGGCGCGACAAGCTCTCGATGATCTCGCTCGGGATCACCGTGTTCTACGTGCTGGCGGCGATCGCCGCGCCGATCTTGGTCAAGCTGAAGGTGATCGACCCCTACAAGCTCGACCAGAGCAAGCTCGACCCCAATCTGGGCTCGGTGCCCAAGAGTGCCTGGGGCGGCACCAGCTGGGGCCACATCCTCGGCCTGGAGCCCCTGACGGGCACCGATCTGCTCTCGCGGATGTGGTACGGCCTCACCTTCTCGCTGCTCATCGCGCTGGCCGCTTCGATCCTGGCGGTCCTGATCGGCACGGTGCTCGGCATCGTCTCGGGCGCGGCCGGCGGTTGGGTCGACGCGACCATCGGTCGTCTGATCGACCTGACGCTGTCCTTCCCGCAGACGCTGATGCTGCTGGCGCTGTCGACGACGGGTGTCGCGCTCGCCGCACGCGTCCTCGGCGGCAGCGTCAGCGACGCCTTCCCGAACGGCTTCTACGAATTCCTCGTTCTCGGCCTCTTCGGCTGGCCCGCCGTGGCTCGTCTGATCCGCGGCCAGGTCCTGTCCCTGCGTGAGCGTGAGTTCATCGACGCGGCGAAGCTGCTGGGCTCCTCGCGCCGGCGGCTGTACTTCAAGGAATTCCTGCCCAATCTCTGGGCGCCGGTCCTCATCCAGTTCACGCTGATCATGCCGGCGTACGTCTCGGCCGAGGCGGCGCTGGGCTTCCTCGGTGTCGGCATCCCGAAGCCGACGCCGACCCTCGGCAACATCCTGCAGCAGTCGGTGAACTACTCGACCTCGGACTTCTCGTTCTTCCTGTACCCCGCGATTCTCCTGGTGGTCGTGGTGATCAGCTTCAACCTGCTCGGCGACGGTCTGCGCGACGCGCTCGACCCCAAGGGC
>JASLCW010000114.1 GCA_030151765.1 Marmoricola sp. | reverse complement strand
TCGTGTAGCCCTTCTCGCTGGTACGACGCTCGATCTTGTCGATCTCCGCCCGGTTGAGCAGCAGCTTCCGCTTGCGTCGTGCGGCGTGGTTGGTCCACGTGCCCTGGGCGTACTCGGCGATGTGCACACCGTGCAGCCAGGCCTCGCCGTTGTCGATGTCCACGAAGCCGTCGACGAGCGAGGCGCGGCCCTGACGCAGCGACTTCACCTCGGTGCCCTGCAGCACCAGACCCGCTTCGTAGGTGTCCTCGATGTGGTAGTCGTGGCGCGCCTTGCGGTTCTGGGCGATCAGCTTCTGTCCCTGCTCCTTGGGCATGTCGACGAGCTTATCTGCCGGGTCGAGTGCTTTACGACGCGCCGGGGCGCGTCCTCAGGCACTCAACCTATGTAATCCATGGGATTGACCGCGCTGCCGTCGCGCATCACAGTGAAGTGCAGGTGGCAGCCGGTCGACCACCCCGTCGTACCGGCATATGCGACGGTCTCGCCGCGTCCGACGCGCGCGCCGACGCCGACGCGGTACTTCGAGATGTGGTTGTAGATGACGGTGTAGTTGTGGCCGTTGATATTGCCCAGGTCGAGGAAGAGCCGATTGCCCCAGACGTCGGAGTAGTACTCCGAGATGACCTTGCCTCCGGCAGCGGCGCGCTCCGGCGTACCGCAGGGGGCGCTGAAGTCGGTGCCGTCGTGCAGGCCCCAGTAGTGGTAGATCGGGTGCACGCGCCAGCCGAAGGGCGAGGTGACCACACCCGGAACCGGGCGGAAGAGCATGCCACCGGTGTCGCGCACGTGCCGATTACCGTCGTGGCGCGACTGGGCCAGGATCTGCTGCTGGATCCGGTTCTCCTCGCGCTGCAGCTTCCGCAGCTGTCGCAGGTCGTGCGCCCGGATCCGCGCCGCCGCCTGCCGGGCCTTGCGCTGATGGACGACCAGCGCGGTCACCCGATTGCGCTCCGCGAGTGCACGGCCTTCGAGTCGCTTCTTCTCGTTGACGCTGGCGACGGCGGCCGTGTGCCGGGTCGAGACCGCCTGCTCGGCCTTGTCGGCCGCGGCCTTGAGCCGGCTCAGCTCGTCCTCGCGCTCGTTGAGGGTGTCGAGGCTGGCCAGCTGCTTGGCCTGCACGCTCTGCGCGGCGGAGAGGTCGGAGCTGATCTCCTCGATCGAGCCGCCGTTGACGAAGGCGGCCAGGGTGAGCATCTGCGAGTCGCCGAAGGTGGCCGCCCGCGCCGCCATCACCCCGAGCTCACGGCGCTGCTCGTCCACCGCCGCCTGGGCGGCGATCACCCGCTGCTGTGCGGCGGCGAGGGCGCGCTGCGCCGCCCGGAGCTGGACGCCGATCCGCCGCTCGATCGCGGCGGCGCGGGCCAGCGCCTTGCGGGTGGCGGCGTACGACGAACGGGCCGCGCCCAGCCGCTTCTGAGCCTGGTGCAGGGCCGCGGTCGCACGGGTCAGCGATGCCGAGGCACCGTCGAGATCGCGCTGCGCACCGCGCACCAACTTGTGCACGCTGTGCTGCTTGTTCTTCAACGTGTCCGGACCGCTTGCCTGCGCCGGTCCGATGAGAGCCGGCGCGAGCAGTGCCGCGGCTGCCAGTCCGACGACGGGTCGCAGGACGGGTGCCTTGGGGGTACGACGAGACGTGCTGGAGAACACCGAGTTGCCTGTTCATTCGGGGAAGTGAAACGAACAGTGTCGACGGTAACCGACGCGACTCAGACTTTGAGGTATTTGCGGGTCACCACGAGTGTCGGAATGACCGTCAGTACGACGCCGACGACGGCCACCCAACCCATGGTCGCGTAGGCATCCGGCCAGGACACCCATTGGGTGATCTGGAGTTTGCCGCGCAACAGGTGATAGACGACGCCCCACATGAACAGCGCGATCAGTCCCGCGGATATCAGCACGCCGATCAGCGCGGCGATCAGCGTCTCGAGTAGGAAGGGCAGCGAGATGTAGAGGGTCGAGGCGCCCACGAGTCTCATGATCTCGATCTCCTTGCGGCGGGCATGCGCCGCCAGCCGGATCGTGTTGGCCACCTCGAGGATCGCGGCGAAGAGCAGGAAGCCGGCGATCAGGACCGCGCCCCACTTCATGTAGGAGAGGATCCGGTAGATCTTCCCCAGTACGTCGTGCAGGTCGCCGATGTCGTCGACCCCGGACATGCCGGCGAGCTGCGACTCCACACCGGCGAACTTCTGCGGATCCTTCAGCGTCACCCAGTACGCCTCGCGCATGTCGTCCACGGTGACCGTCCCGAAGATCTTCTTCTCCGAGGTGTTTCCGGGGATGTAGCGCTTCTTGTAGAGGTCGAAGGCCTCCTGCTTGGAGGAGAGCCGGTACTTCTCCACCTCGGGATTGGTCTTCAGGACCTGCTCGATGGCGGTCTTCTGCGCGGGCGTGACATTCGCCTTGTCGCAGTTGGGCCCCTGGGAGTTCTGGTTGCACAGATCGACGCGGATCTGGAGCATGCTCCCCCACGTCGACTCGGTCCGGCTGGCCTGGGAGTTGAGCAGCAGACCCATGCCGACCAGGGTGAGGGAGACGAAGAGCGTGACGATCAGTGCGATCGACATGGACACATTGCGACGCAGACCGATGCCGGTCTCGGAAAGGACGTACTTGAGAGCCATCGTGATCAGTCCCCGTAGCCGTAGGCGCCGCGGCTCTCGTCACGAATGACGCGGCCGTCGTCGAGTTCGATGACCCGCTTGCGCATCTGGTCGACGATGCTGGCGTCGTGCGTCGCCATGAGCACCGTCGTACCCGTGCGGTTGATCCGGTCGAGCAGC
>JASLCW010000105.1 GCA_030151765.1 Marmoricola sp. | reverse complement strand
CGGACTTGACGGCCTTGTTCCGCTCGTGCGCCTTCTCGTTCTGCTTGTTGCGCTTGATCTGGGACTTGATGTTCGCCACGGGTGCGCTTTCTGGTCGTTCGGGTGAAACTGGACGTGAAGTTCTGTGTGTGCCCTGGAGCTTTCGGAAACCAGCCCAGACACGGCTGCCCACGATATCAGCGAGGGGCGGAAGCTCCCAAATCGCCGAGACCCCACTGAAATGCATCCTCAGAGCGCTGAGACCCCAACAGAATGCATTCTCACACCGCCGAGACCCCAATCCGCTGCAAGGTCGCTACCTCGGGCGTGCATTTCCCTGGGGTCTCACAGGCCTGAGAGTGCATTTGGGTGGGGTCTCAGCGGGTTGAGGATGCATTTGGGTGGGGTCTCAGCGCCATTGGCGACGCTCGGACAGCCACGCCCACAACGACTCCGCCTGCCAGCCGGCGTGGCGGGGCAGGAAGGGCGACGAGTTCCGCGCGGGGCTGCCGCCGGCGACGGTCATGTAACCGCAGAGGGCGGCCAGCCAGGCGTCGATCGCGTCCGGGTCGACATCCTTCGTGAGTGCCCGGCGGGCCAGGATCGGGTCCACGTCGATGCCGTCTCCGTACGCCGAGGCGAGCAGCGTGACCAGGTCGATCCAGGCGGGGGCGAGAGCGGGCCAGGTCCAGTCGCAGGCGACCGCGGAGCCGTCGGCGGCCAGCAGGATGTTGTCGCCGCGCAGGTCGCAGTGCGCGAAATCTCGGTCGGGGAGCAGTCCAAAAGAGCGGGCCAGGTCGTCGGCCTCCTCCAGGTGATCCCTCTCCGGGAAGACGGCCGCGACCCGGGCCCAGCTGGTCAGCAGCTCCGGCATCTCCTCGGCGAGCGGGGCGAGCACCAGCCCCTCCGGAAGGCCCCGGGTCCGCTCGGCGATTTCCTCGGCGAGATCGAGGGCGCGCTCGAGGTCGTCGATCTGCCAGGGGCGGCCGGGGATGCGGCCGTCGTACGCCGCGAAGCAGAGCAGTACCCAGCCGTCCTCGCCGCGCGGCGGCTGCCACCAGAGCAACTCGGGCGCGGGCACGATGCCGGCGAGCAGGGTGTGCTTGCGCGCCTCCTCGGTGTACGCCGCGGTGACGGCGGCCTGCGCCTTGCGATTGGCGGCCTTGAGGAAGACGCGCTCGCCGCTGCCGGTGGCCAGGATCGAGGCGAACCCGGGAGTGAAGCCGGCGTCCTGCGATTCCGCGTCCACGACCGTGCCGCCGATCCGGCTCTCGACGTACTCGCGCAGCGGCCGCGGCAGGAAGGGCCAGGTCAGTCGCCGTGCGGTCGCGCCGTAGGGCACCGCGCGCGTGTAGTCGGTGCTGGCCACGCGCACATCCTGCCGCACCGAGGTGGGCTCGGCGGGTCAGGCAGGGCCGATGCCGATGGCCTTCTCGAGGTCCTCCAGCGCCCCGTGTACGGCGTCCGCAAGGGCGCTCAGGTCGGGGGCGATCTCCGGCGTCGAGATGAAGCCGAAGTCGATGGAGTCCAGGTAGCTGAAGACGGTCACGTTGAGCCCGATCCCCATGACCAGCGGCCCGATGGGCAGCAGCGAGCGCAGCGGCGCGGTGGCCATGTAGAGGGGGAAGTTCGGGCCTGGCACGTTCGAGACGACCAGGTTGATCGGCGCCAGGCTGTTGGCGAGGCCGCTGGCGGTGTAGGCCCGGGAGGCGAGCGAGAGGAGTCCGGGAGGGGTGATGTCCGGCAGCTGCATGATCTGTTTCGCGCTGAGCGCCTGCGCCATCTCCTTGGCGCTCTGCGAGCTGGCATAGATGGCGCGCAAGCGCTCGGCCGGGTCCTCGATGTCGGTGGCCAGGGTGACCGTCATCGAGCTGACCTGATTGCCCACGTGACCTGCCGAGTCGGCAGTGCGGGTCGACACGGGGATCTGCGCGACCATCGGCTTGGCGGGCACGCCCTCACGGTCGCCGAGATAGGTCCGTACGGCGCCCGCGACCAGCGCCAGGACGACATCGTTGAGCTTCACGTCGTACGCCGTCTTCACGGCCTTGACCCGCTCCAGGTCGAGCTTGGTGCCGGTGATGCGCCGGTGTGGGCTGAGCGTCGCGTTGAATCGGGTCGTCGGCGCGCTGAAGAAGCGAGGCGGACGGCTCATGCCGCGTGCGGCCAGCTGCTGCTCCACCGTCTGGCGCAGGATGCCGGCGATCCGGACCGGCGTGTGCAGACCGACATTGACGGCCGCGCCCGCGATCTCGCGCAAACGCCCGGGGCCGCGGGTGCCGATGCCGTGCACGACCTCTGCGGAGGGCTCGCGCGGCTCCGGTGTGATGTCGAGCAGGATCTCGCCCAGCCCGGCGCCGCTGACGCCGTCGACGATGCAGTGGTGCATCTTGGTCAGCGTCGCCACGCGGCCCTTCTGCAGGCCCTCGATCACCCACAGCTCCCAGAGGGGTCGGGAGCGATCCAGCTTGTAGGACATGAGGCGCCCGACCAGCTCGTCGAGTTCCTTGCGCGTGCCCGGCTGCGGTACGCCGATCCGGCGGATGTGGAAGTCGGGGTCGAGCTCGTCGTCCTCGACGAAATAGGGCCGGTCGAGGCCGAAGGGCGAGGCGACCACCTTCCAGCGCAGCTGCGGCATCTGCGGGAGCCGCTCGATCACCAGCTTGCGGACGAGCTCGAAGCTGAAGTCCGGGGCGTCGGCGGTCTCGTGGATGGCGACGGCGCCGATGTGCATGTGCCACGAGCTGTTCTCGCCGTACCAGAAGGCGGCATCGACGCCGGACATTCGCTTCATGCCGCGAAGAGTAGGACCTGCGGCGAAGGTTTTGGGCGATCCTCAGGCTGACTCGCCATACGGACGGACCCGACGGTGGTACACAGGGACTCGTGTTGCGTTTCTACTTGTTGGGCACGCTCGTCTTTCTCGGTGCGGTCGCGGTTCTCGCCGCGACCATCGGTGGCAACGGCTGGTGGTTGCTGGTCGCCGTCGTCGCCGTACTCCTGCTGATCGGCGTGTACGACGTCCTCCAGAAGAAGCACTCGATCCTCCGCAACTACCCGATCCTCGGCCACATGCGCTTCCTGCTCGAGGAGATCAGGCCGGAGTTGCAGCAGTACTTCATCGAGCGCAACTGGGACGGCCGGCCTTTCGATCGCGACACCCGGTCCTCGATCTACGAGCGTGCCAAGGACACGAAGGAGGAGCAGCCCTTCGGCACCGAGCGCGATGTCGACGAACCGGGCTACGAATACCTCGTGCATTCGACGCATCCGGTGCCTCCGGCGAGTACGCCGCCGCGGGTGCGCATCGGGGGCAAGGACTGCGCGAGGCCCTATGACATGGCCTTGATGAATGTCTCCGCGATGAGCTTCGGTGCCCTGAGCGCGCGGGCCATCGAGGCGCTCAACAAGGGCGCCGCGCGCGGCGGCTTCGCCCACGACACCGGCGAGGGCGGGCTGAGCCGGTACCACCGCAACGGCGGCGACCTGGTCTGGGAGATCGGCAGCGGCTACTTCGGCTGTCGTACGCCGGACGGCGGCTTCGACCCGGAGAGATTCCGCGACACGGCGGCCGACGACCAGGTGAAGATGGTCTCGCTGAAGCTCAGCCAGGGCGCGAAGCCTGGCATCGGCGGCGTCCTGCCGGGCGCGAAGGTGACCGCGGAGATCGCCGAGGCCCGGGGCGTCCCGGTGGGGCAGAAGTGCATCTCGCCGCCGGCCCACAAGGTCTTCTCGACGCCGCGTGAGCTCGTGCTCTTCATGGCACGGATGCGCGAGCTCTCCGGCGGCAAGCCCGCGGGATTCAAGCTGTGCCTGGGTTCTCGTGCCGAATTCCTCGCCATCTGCAAGGCGATGCTCGCCGAAGGCGTGACACCCGACTTCATCATCGTCGACGGCGGCGAGGGCGGCACAGGTGCGGCGCCACTCGAGTACGAGGACCACGTCGGTACGCCGCTCACCGAGGGCCTGCTCAACGTGCACAACGCCCTGGTCGGTGTCGGACTGCGTGATCAGGTGAAGGTCGGCGCGAGCGGAAAGGTCGCGACCGGCATCGACATCGTCAAGCGCCTGATCCAGGGCGCCGACTTCACCAACTCGGCCCGCTCGATGATGATGGCCGTCGGGTGCATCCAGGCGCAGCTCTGCCACACCAACACCTGCCCCGTGGGCGTCGCCACGCAGGACCCGAAACGGATGCGGGCGCTCGACGTACCGGACAAGACCGAGCGGGTCTTCCACTACCAGCAGCATTGCGTCGAGCAGGCGATGCAGGTGATGGGCTCCATGGGTGTGGCCGGGCCCGGGCAGCTGCGTCCGGAGATGTTGCGCCGTCGCATCGACCATCGCGAGGTGCGTTCGTACGCCGAGCTCTTCCATCACCTGGAGCCCGGCGAGCTGTTGTCCGAGCCGCCCGATGGTGGCTGGGCCCGTGACTGGGCGCTCGCCAGCGCCGACAGCTTCCACCCCTGACCGACAGGAGAAGACGATGGCCACGATTGCCGAACTGATCGTCACCGCGCTCGCCGATCACGGGGTCACCTCCGTCTGGGGAGTCGTCGGGGACGCGCTCAACCCCGTCACGGATGCGATCCGCCGGGAGGATCGCATCGAGTGGATCGGCGTACGGCACGAGGAGGCGGCTGCCTTCGCGGTCAGCGCCCAGGCCCAGCTCACCGGTGAGCTCGGCGTCTGCATGGGCACCGTCGGCCCCGGCGCGATCCACCTGCTCAACGGCCTGTACGACGCCGCGAAGTCCCATGCTCCGGTGCTGGCGATCATCGGCCAGGTGCCCCGCGAGGACATCGGCAGCGACTTCTTCCAGGAGGTCGACAACGACAGCGTCTTCGCCGATGTCGCCGTCTTCAACCGAACGGTGACGAGTGCCGACCAGATGCCCGAGCTCCTCGAGCAGGCGGTCAACGCGGCGCTCACCGAGCGCGGTGTCGCGGTGCTCTCCATCCCGGGCGATGTCGGCGCCCTCGAGGTCGCGGAGCATT
>JASLCW010000083.1 GCA_030151765.1 Marmoricola sp. | reverse complement strand
GCTACCGGGCCGGCTGGGTGATGGTCTCGGGGCCGAAGCACCTCGCCGAGGACTTCCTCGAGGGCCTCACGCTGCTCTCCAACATGCGCATGTGCGCCAATGTGCCGGCGCAGCACGCCATCCAGACCGCGCTCGGCGGCTACCAGTCGATCAACGAGTACATCGTCCCCGGCGGCCGCTTCTACGACCAGAGCAAGCTCGCTGCCCAGCTGCTCAACGAGATCCCCGGTGTCAGCTGCGTGGAGCCGCGGGGTGCGCTGTACTGCTTCCCGCGCCTGGACCCCGAGGTCTATCCGATCAAGGACGACGAGGAGTTCGTGATCGAGTTGCTGCGCGCGAAGAAGATCCTGGTCACCCACGGCACCGGCTTCAACTGGTTCGAGCCCGACCACTTCCGGCTGGTCACCCTGCCCGACGTCGATCTGCTGACCGAGGCCATCGGTCGCATCGGCGAGTTCCTGGCGACCATCCGCGCCTGAAAGGGATAGTCCAATACGCCTCGCACCAAGATCCCACCCAATTCGGTGCGGGGCGTATTGGACTATCCCCCATAGCATGGAGTCGTGGGACGACGCCTGGAGCGACTGACCCTCGACAGCCTCACCGAGCTGCCGGAGCGCTGCCGCACGTGCGTCTTCTGGGAGCTCGACCCGGTACGACGTGCGCAGGCGGCCGGTCACGAAGAGGCCGAGAAGAGCGCCTGGCTCTCGTACGCGCTGCGCGAGTGGGGCTCGGTCGGGCAGATCGTCCGCGTCGACGGCGACTACGCCGGCCACATCATCTGGGCACCGGCGGTCTATGTGCCGGGAGCGGACGGCTTCGCCACCGCGCCGGTCAGCCCCGACGCGATCCTGCTGGTCACCGCCCGGGTCGACCCGCGCTTCCGAGGCGCCGGCCTGGGCCGGGTCCTGGTGCAGTCGATGGCCAAGGAGCTGATCCTCCACGGCGGCATCCGGGCCGTCGAGGCCTTCGCCGACACCCGGGGACGCGGCACCTCGTGCACGGTGCCGGCCGACTTCCTGCTCGCGGTCGGCTTCGCCACCCATCGCCAGCACCCGATCCACCCGCGGATGCGGATGGAGCTGCGCAGCACGGTCAGCTGGCGCGGTGAACTCGAGGCCGCGCTGGAGAAGCTGGTGCCCCGGCGGCGACCGCGGCACGTCGTACGGCCGGCGCGCAGGAGCGCCGGTGTCAGTCCGCGGGTCGTGAGGCCTCCAGATCGACCAGGCCCGCCCGCAACTCGCTGAGTCGCATCGTGCCGGTGTGGGCGTCGACCTCGGGGCTCAGGTAGAAGCGCTGGATCGCCACGACGATCGCCTCGGCGAGGGCATCGCGGAAGTCGGGATCGTCGAGGCGGCGCCGGTCGCCGGCATTGCTGAGGTAACCGATGTCGGCCCGTACGGCGGGCATCCGGGTGCGCCGCAGCAGATCCCAGCTCTGCGCGTGCGAGCGCAGGTCGACGAGATCGGTGCGGGCCACGATCTCGCGCTGGACCAGGCCGGCCAGTCGCTCGCCGACCGTCGAGGTGGTGCCGTGGTGCGCGGCACCGAAGTAGTACGTCGACACACCCGACGCGTCGGGATTGGTCGAGGCGTCGACCGCGAGTGAGACGAAGAGATCGGCGCGCGCCTCGTTGGCGAACATCGCCCGCTCCTCCTCCGCGGCGAGATCACCCACGTGGGGCGTCGACAGGAAGGCCTGGACGCCGATCGCGACCAGACGGCCCTCGATCCGGCTGGCCAGGTCGCGCACCAGCCGGTCCGACTCGGCGGTCAGCTCGGGCGCGAGCGAGTGCGCCCGGCCCGGATCGATCACGACCACCTTGCCGCTCAGCTGCGGGCCGGCATCGCGGATCCGCTCCTGGGCGCGCAGAGCATTGGGTGCGCCGCCGCTCACCATCGGCGCCAGGCGCTGCAGCGCCTTGAGGGTCGCGGGGCCGCAGGTGCCGTCGGCGGGCAGGCCCATGTTGAGCTGGAAGTCGCGCAGCGCCGCCGCCGTCTGCGGGCCGAAGTAGCCGTCGACCCGGCCGGTGTGGAAGCCGAGCTCGAGCAGTCGCTGCTGCAGGGCGTAGACGTCGTCCCCGACCTGCAGGCGGCCGGGCTGATGGGTCAGGATCCGGTCGCCCAGACTCCAGCGCGCCTCGTCGAGCCGGCGATAGGTCGCGTCCCCGACCACACCGTCGACGAGCAGGCCACGCTGCTGCTGGAAGGCGCGTACGGCGTTCTCCACGCGGTCGTCGAAGACCTCGGGCGCCGTACCGGCCAGGACCCCCACGCGCACCAGCAGCTCCGAGATGTGCGTCACGGCAGGACCGCGATCACCTCTGCCGTACGCAACGCTCAAGGAATCGACTCCTTCTCATGTCGAAGCTGCGACCAACCGCATCAACGGTAGAGGCAAGTGCCCCGGAACGCACGCGGGGCGCCGTCCGGACGAACCGGACAGCGCCCCGGCGCCGTACAGATGCTGCCGACTCAGATGAAGTCGGCAAGCTCCTTGAGCAGGTGCGACTTCGGGCGGGCGCCGACGATCGAGCGGACGACCTCGCCGTTCTGGTAAACGTTGAGCGCCGGGATGCCGGTGACGCGGTACTGCGAGGGGGTCACCGGGTTCTCGTCGACATTCATCTTGACGAAGGTGATCTTGTCGCCGTGCTCGGCGGCCAGCTCGTCGAGGATCGGCGCGACCTGGCGGCACGGACCGCACCACTCAGCCCAGAAGTCGACCAGCACGGGCTTGTCGGACTTGAGTACCTCGGCCTCGAAGTTGGCGTCGGTGACGGCCTGGAGATCAGCCATGTCAGCTCCCTGATGTCGAAACGGTGGACGGTGGTTCGTGGTGACGACTAGTGAACACGATGCCGCGGACAATTCTTCCCAGGCCGGTCCCAGGTTTCCCATGTCCGCTCAGCAAACTGGTGCTCCACACACGATGCATCGTGTGTGAAGCACCAGTTCGGATGGATCACATGGGAAACCTGTGGTCAGACGGCGACCGCGGCCTTGTGCTCGAGCTCGGCGAGGAAGCGCTCGGCGTCGAGGGCGGCGGCGCAGCCGGAGCCGGCGGCGGTGATCGCCTGGCGGTAGGTGTGGTCGACCAGGTCGCCGCAGGCGAAGACGCCGGCGAGGTTGGTGCGGGTGGAGCGGCCCTCGACCAGGACATAGCCCTCGTCGTCGAGCTCCACCTGGCCCTTGACCAGCTCCGAGCGCGGGTCGTGGCCGATCGCGATGAAGAGGCCGGTGGCGGGCAGCTCGCGGGTCTCGCCGGTGACGGTGTCACGCAGGGTGAGGCTCTCCAGCTTGTCGTCGCCGTTCACGGAGGCGACCTCGCTGTTCCAGGCGACCTCGATCTTGGGGTCGGCGAGGGCGCGCTCCTGCATGATCTTGGAGCCGCGCAGCTCGTCGCGGCGGTGGATGAGCGTCACCTTGGAGCCGAAGCGGGAGAGGAAAGTCGCCTCCTCGAGGGCCGAGTCGCCACCGCCGACCACGGCGATGTGCTGCTCACGGAAGAAGAAGCCGTCGCAGGTCGCGCACCAGCTGACGCCGTGCCCGGAGAGCCGGTCCTCGTCGGCGATGCCGAGCTTCCGGTAGCCCGAACCCATGGCCAGGATGACCACGTGGGCGCTGAACTCGGCGTCCGCCGTACGGACCGTCTTGATGTCGCCGTTCAGGTCGACCGCGACCACGTCATCGGCCACGAGTTCGGCGCCGAAGCGCTCCGCCTGGGCGCGCATCTCGTCCATCAGCGCCGGTCCCTGGATGCCCTCACGGAAGCCCGGGAAGTTCTCCACCTCGGTGGTGTTCATCAGGGCGCCGCCGGCGGTCACCGAGCCCTCGAAGACCAGCGGCGCGAGATTGGCTCGGGCGGCGTACACGGCGGCCGTGTATCCGGCCGGGCCGGAGCCGATGATGATGACGTTACGGGTCTCTGACATGGGGTACGACGCTCCTGGATCTGCACCGGTTCTGGTGACGAGGGATGAACAGATCGTAGGCGTCGAAGATTCCAGGTCTTCGACAAGCTCGACCTACGAGCCCGGGCCGACAGCGATGACGCTCAGCGAACGGTGGTGCTGGCCAGCTGAGTGTCGCCCGCGCAGTTGTAGGCCGTCACCGTCCGCTCGCCCGTCGCCGGGCTGACGATCAGCTGGGCGAGGCGACTGTCGATGGTCACCTCGATCTGCCGGCCCTTGACGCCGGCCGGCCGGGCGCAGTCGGCACGGCCGAGAGCCATCGGGGCGCGTAGCTCGTTCAGGCTCTGACTGGAAGGGCTGTCGGCGAGACCCTTCAGCTGGTCCGAGGTGCGGCTCTTCGCGGCCGCCTCGGGCGCCTTCTTGTCCAGCTTCGCGCCGAAGTCCTCCGGAGCGGACCCGGAGGCGGAAGCCAGATCGCTGTAGCTCTCGGCCGCGTTGGCAGGCGTGGAGCCCAGCAGGGTGGCGACCCCCTGGTCGAAGTCCGCCAGGCTCAGGCTCGGCAGTGCGACCCGGCCGCCGGACGCGACCGCGGGCCCGCTGGAGTCGGCGGCGGAGCTGCTACCGGCGGCGCTGGTCGCGTCGAAGGTCTTCGCCGAGGGCGAGCGGTTCGCGAGCGCCCAGCCACCACCGGCGACCACGACCACGAGCGCGGCAGCGACCAGCCAGCCACCGACGCGTCGCCGCGATCGAAGTGGTACGACGTCCGCGGAGCCGGTCTCCTCGGGGGCGATTGGCGGCAGGCCGGCGAGCGCGGTCATGATCCGGTCGTCCACCTCTGCCGGGATAGGCGACGCGTCGGTCGCCTCGCCGAGGGAGTCGCCGAGCCCGGCGAGCAGCTCGCGGACCTCGTTCTCGTCGGGTCCCTGTCCTGACCTGCTCACGATGACTCACCTCCTGTCGGTACGACGCCCCTGGGGTGCTCCCCGGGATTCACTGCCGGATGGCCTCGGTCATCTGACGAATCGGCGCGCAGACCGGTTCCCTCGAGCAGTTCCACCAGCCGGGCCCGTCCGCGGGCGCATCGACTCTTGACGGTACCGACCGGGCAATCGAGGATCGTGGCGGCCTGGGCCACGGGATAGCCCTCCATGTCGACGAGCACCAGCGCCTCGCGATGCTCGGGACTGAGTTGGGCCAGCGCCGCCAGCAGGATCCGGCGGCGCTCGGAGGCAACCGCCGCCTCCTCGGGTGCGCCCGCATCGGGAGCGGCCGTGACGAGACCGCCCCGGCGCATCGACTCCTCGAGATCGTCGGGCAGCGCGTCGGCCCGGCGTACTTTCGCCCGGCGGAGCCGGTCGAGGCAGGAGTTCACCACGATGCGGTGCAGCCAGGTGGTCACGGCCGCGTCGCCACGGAAGCTCGCCGCCCGTGTGTACGCCGAGATCATCGCCTCCTGCAGCGCATCGGCCGCCTCCTCAGGATGGCCGGTGGTGCGGAGTGCGACCGCCCACAACCGGTCACGGTGGCGGCGGAAGAGTTCGGCGAAGGCATCGGCGTCGCCTTGCTGGTGCCGGCGGAGCAGCTCGAGATCGTCGGTCATGCGCGCACCGTGATCTCGTCGATCTGCCCGCGATAGCCGCCCTTGACCGGAGGGAGCCGGGTCAGCCAGACCACCAGGTAGCGGGTCTTGACCGGCTGCTCGAGCCGGAAGGTCGTCGAGGACCGGTCGACGACCATCGAGCCGACCCGGTTGAGGGAGGCGATGCCGGTGGGCGCACTCGTCGTACCCTCCGGCGCCGCGTAGAACTCCACGGTGGTCGGCGTACCGGTCAGGGTGAGATCGACCGAGTCGACCGTCTGGTCCGATCCGAAGTCGAGCAGCAGGCCGACGCCGGACTTGATCAGGCCGAGTGCCGGGTTGCCGCGATAGGTGCTGGTCTGCCAACCGGTGGCGGGGTTGCCGTCGATCGCCCGGGTCACCTGATCGGGATTCTCCCGTGGCGGCCGGCCCTCGGGATCGAAGTCGTGGATCCCGATGATGTGGACGGGTGCGCTGGCCGTGCTCCCGACGGTCGGGCTCGCACTCGGTGCCGGCGGTGTCGAGCTCGAGCCCTGGACACTCCGGTACAGCGCGACGGCGGCGGCCACGACGATCACGATGGCCAGCCCGCCGGCCAGGAAGGCCCACCACGGTGGCTTGCGGGTACGCCGCCGCGCCTTGCCCGCGGCCGGCCTGCGGTCCGGGCCGCCGAGACCGGGTTCGGGTCCGATGGGCAGGGTCGGCGCACCGGGAGGCACCCGCCGCTCGGCGCTGGCGAAGAGCGGGCGATCGGGCGAGTCGACGTACGGTTCGAGCGGCGCCGGCTGCTCGTCGGGGTCGAAGGCAGGATCGTTGGCGAAGGCCATCGGGGTGGAGACGATCTCCTGCTCGGAGGTCGTCCACAGGGGTGCCAGGGAGGCGAGCGTCTCCTCGGGGTCCTCCGCGGGCAGGCCGGGATCGGGCGCGACCGGATCGGCCGGGACGATCATCGGCAGCCCGTCGGTGTTCCAGCCCTGGGTGCCGAGACGCTGGTAACGGCTGGCCTTGGTCGCGCCGGAGATGACCTCGCGCAGCCGCTCCCGGTCCAGCCCGACGGTCGGCTCGGTGTGCAGGCTGGCCAGGTCGAGCGGTGCACTCGCCGTCGGGTCGCCGACGTGCTCGGTCAGCGCCGCGAAGATCTCGAAGGCGGACTCCAGCGGCATCAGGTGCTCGGAGGCCTCCTTGCGGAGCACCCGTTCGCAGATGGCGTCGAGCAGCCGGGGTACGCCGGCGCGCACCTGGCGCGGCCGGAGCGGTCCGCGGGGATCGCGTGGCGCCGGCGGTACGGCGCTCGGCGCGATGCCCGACCAGCGCCCGGTCAGCGCCGCGTAGAGCACGCTGGCCAGGTTGATCACGTCGGCCTCGATCGGCGTCGGGTCGCCGTACGGGCAGGGGGTGTTGGTGGCGCCCTCGATCGCACCGGAGATGGCGAAGCCGATCAGCTTAACCGCGCCGACATCGGTGACCAGTATGGACTCCGGGGTCAGCCGGCCGTGCGCCACGCCGGCCTGGTGGGCATGGGCGATCGACTCGGCGACCTCGCGCGCCAGCCACGCCGCGCGACTGGCCGCCAGCGGGCCCTGCTGCAGGGTCGTGTCGAGAGAGGTGCCCTCACCCCACTCGTTGACCACCCAGACGACATCGTGGTCGCGGGCGCAGTCGAGCACCCGGAGGATCCGCGAATCGGTCACCGCCGCGGAGGTGCGCACCGCCTCGAGCACCCGGTCGAGCCGCTCGTCGTCGACCGCGAGGACGTTGACCGCGACGCTGCGGTCGAGAACCGTGTCCGTGCCGCGCCAGAAGCGCGCGCCGCGATTCTCCGAGAGCAGGTCATCGAGGCGATAGCGGCCGCCGAGCACGGTGCCGCGGCGCACCGAATCCGTGCCCAAGCGCGTCACCCCCGACATCACGTCGTCCCGTCGGAGTCATCGTAGACGCCGGACGCGCCCGGATCGCGCCCCCGCTCAGCGTCGCAACCGACGTGTGACCATCGAGGTCACGTCGTTGATCTCCGCAATCCGCATCAATCGGCCGAGCACGAGCAGCGCCAGCACGTCGGCGACACCGACGATGCCCAGCCTGAGCACGGCCTGGACGTGACTCGAGGTGTCGCCGAGCACGCCCTCGACTCCGACCTTCACGACGAGCGCGAAGGCGGTCGCGAGGATCGTCGCGACGACGATCCGCACGAGGAAGCGCACCGTACGGCGGCCCTCAAGCGGTATCTGTCGCCGGAGCTGGACGACGGAGAGCAGCACACCCACGGCGTATGCCAGCGTGAAGGCGATGACCAGGCGCTCCGCGACCGCCCACGACGAGGCGTCCCGGGTCAGGGCGATCGCCAGCACGATGTTGGTCGCGGCCACCCAGCACTGGTTGAAGAAGACCCGCCGGGTCTGTTCGAGCGCGTAGAAGCCGCGAAGCAGCAGGTAGTGCGCGGTGAAGACGACGGCGCCGATCGCGAAGAGCTCCAGCACCGGGATGAAGTTCTTGTACGTCGCACTCGCGCGGCCGTAGTTGTAGACGAGATTGACGACATCACCGGCGACCAGGCCGATCAGGGCCATCACCGGGATGATCGCGGCGTACGCCGTCCGCATCGTGCTCATCAGGTCGTGCCCGAGAGCGGTCAGGTTGCCCTCGGCCGCCCGCGCGGACAGGCGGGGCAGCGTCGCCGTCGCCAAGGACACGGTGATCACGCCGTGCGGAACCATGATCAGCAGATAGGCGAAGGAGTAGATCGTGTAGCCGCCGGCATCCTGCACGTGCGAGCAGCCCTCGATGGTGTCCGCCGTACCGCTGGAGGCGACGCGCACCACGACGGTGTAGGCGATCTGGTTCACCACGACGAAGAGCGCGGTCCAGGTGCCGAGGCGCAGCGTGTGTCCCAGTCCGGTGTGGCGGAAGTCGAAGCGCGGGCGGAAACGGAAGCCGGCGGCGCGCAGGTAGGGGATCAGGATCAGGAACTGCACAACGATGCCGAGCGTGGAGCCGAGGCCGAGCAGCAGCTCCTGGCCGCCGGTGTAGCCGCCGGCGCCCAGACCGGGGATCGGGTCCGCGTAGACGCTGAGGTAGATGCCCAGCACGATCACCGCGATCGCGTTGTTGGCGATCGGCGCCCACATCATCGGGCCGAAGCGGCCGCGGGCGTTGAGCACCTGCCCGACCAGCACGAACATCCCGTAGAAGAAGATCTGCGGCAGGCAGTACCGGGCGAAGGTGATCGCCGCGTCGCGGGCGCCGGCGCAGTCGGCGGTGAAGTAGATCGGGTCGAGCAGCAGCCGCATCAGCAGGGGCGCGGCGACGACGAGCACCGCCGCGGCGCCGGCCAGGAAGAGTCCGGCTAGCGTGATGATCCGGTTGGTGTAGGCCTCGCCGCCGTCCGCGTCGTTCTTCATCGCGCGCACCAGCTGCGGCACCAGTACGGCGTTGAAGACACCGCCCGCCAACAGGATGTAGAGCATGTTGGGGACGGTGTTGGCGATGTTGAAGACATCGGCGTGCAGCTCGGTGCCGATCGCCGCGACCAGCATCGCGTTGCGGACGAAGCCGCTCAGCCGTGAGACGACCGTCCCCGCCGCCATGGCCGCGCTGGCACCGAGAACCGTTCCCTCCCGGTTGCGCCGTCGTGGGGCGCGATGCTTCATGCGCTGCCTCCGGCAGGGTCCTCGTCGGTGCGCGCATTGCGGCGGGCGCGGATCCGCAGCCGGATCCGCCGGATGATCAGCAGGAGTACGACGGCCGTACCGGCGAGGACGACGTACCAGAAGAACTGGCCGATCTGGCTGGTCCGCACCGAGAAGACGAAGACCCGGCCGACCGGCGCGCCGGTCGTCGTCGTGGGCTGGGCCCGCACCTCGTGCACGCCGACGGTTCGGGCGCTGGCCTGCAGGCGCAGCGTCGTACGACGGCCGGCGCCGAGTTCGAACGCCCCCGGGACCTTGAGCTTCAGCCGGGGATCGTCGGCGCGGGCGGACAGGCCGACCTTCACCGGCTTGTTGAGGCCGTTGTACATCGCGACGGTGAGGATGCCATTGCTGCCCGAGAGGGTGACGAAGTCATTGCCCTCGATCTCGATGTTGTCGAGGAGCTCGTGCATGTTCTGGTCGGCGTCCGCGGTCGCGGCACGGACCCGTATCGGGTGACTGCGGGCGTTCTGCGAGACGCCGGCGAGGGCCATGCCCGCCAGACGGTTGCCGATCTCCGCGTCGTCGGCGAAGAGCGCAGTGGCACCGGCGGCGGTGCCGGCCAGGCGCGCGGACGTGGCGATGTTGCCCTGCGGGATCAGTGCGTCGCGGTTGTGGGCGGTGAAGGGGATCTGCACCTGTCCGGCCGCATCGCCCCGGGGCAGCCCGGCCAGCTGGGTCCAGCCGTAGGTCTCGAAGGGTGCGAAGAAGCCGGCATTCGCGCTGGCGTCGGACGACCAGATCGGGGGCAGGACGACCACGATCGGTGAGCGGTTGTGCGTCTGCGCCCGCAGCGCGGCATCGGCCAGGATGCGCTGACGGACGTCGATCAGGTCAGTGGAAGCACCGGAGATCAGCTGGTCGGTGGCGGCGTACCGGAGCCCGCCGGAGGCGAGGACCTTGGTCTGGACGCCGCGGACGTGACTCAGCACCGTGGTGCCCGGCTCCTGGGTCTCGAGCGTGCGGCGGTCGAGGGCGCCGTCGACGGGGGCGATCGCCCGGCCCGCCTTCACCGACAGCGAGTCGAGCACGGACGAGCCCAGCTTCCACGCCTGTTGCAACAGGCTCGCGTCGCTGACGCCGACAGCCGAGACGTCGGGGTCGGCGTACGGGAGGGTGAGCACGGAGTTCGCCTGTGCGGACGCGGTCCATGCGTGCAGCCAGTCCTGGAAGGGATTCGGCTTCGCGTCCGAGCCGTTGCCGGCATTGTCGCTGCCGGCGGTCGCGGAGGCGCTCGGCGAGGGAGAGGGTCCGGTCGCGCGGGCGAGGCCGAGGCCGGGATTGCCCTGGGCCAGGTCATTGACCGCCTGCAGCACCCCCGGGTCGGTGAGCCAGGTGATCGGCTGGCCACTGCCGGCTTCCGCGAAGCCGAGCAGCCTGCCGAGGTCGCCGGTCGACGTGATCGACGAGGACCAGCTCGCGGGATCGGCGACGGTGCCGTCGGCATTGCGGTCGACCTGCCGGCGCAGCGGGACCACGAGGGAGACCGGCACCGGATCGTTGGCCGCCTTCTTGGCCTGCGCCCGGGTCAGCAGGGGGATGAAGGTGCGGGCGCGGCCGTCGGCGGTGGTGTCGCTGCCGCTCTCGGAGCCGCTGCCGAGCGCGTGGACGCCGAGCCAGTACACGCCCGGAACGCCGTCCCTGGACAGGCCCTTCAGGTCGCGATGACGCAGCAGCAGGGTGAAGGAGCGGGTCTGGCCGGGCGCCAGGTCGGCGAGCGGGCTGCCGTCCTGGACGACCCGGTCGCCGATGACGGTGTCCGGATCGGAGTTCGCGGCCGTCACCAGCTGGCTGTGGTCGGTCATCGGCGTCAGGGAGGTCAGCGGGTAGAGGCTGATGCTGCTCCAGGTCTCGTCACTGTCGTTGGTGACCGTGCCGCTGATCGTGATCGGCCCGCCCGGCGGGATCGCCGCGGGGCTGACCGACGTCAGCGTGATCGTGAGCGGCGGCGCCTTGCTCTCGACCGGGGCCGCCTGGGCCACGGAGGGCATCGCGAAGAGGGTCGCCGTTCCCAGAACGAGTGCCACCGCTGCCCGGGCAGGCAGCAGCGAACGGAACCGGGTCACCCGGGCAAGGCTATTCCGTCCGCCTGTGTCTGCTCCGGCGACTCTCCCGACTCTTCGGCGTGGCGCCTTCTCGATAAGATCGGCTCCCGTGTCACGACCGCCCTTCCTGATGGCTCAGGCCCAGCAACGCGTGGCCGACGAGCTCGACCGGCTCGCACCGGTTCTCGACTCGCTCGGGCAGCGCTTCGCCGACGCCGGCGAGCAGATCGCTCTCGTCGGCGGACCCGTGCGTGACGCCCTTCTCGGACGCGAGGTCTCGGACCTCGACCTGACCACCTCGGCGCGACCCGAGGTGACCGAGCGGCTGCTCAAGGGCTGGGCCGACGCGACCTGGGACATCGGCCGCGCCTTCGGCACAATCGGCGCCCGGCACGGCGACTGGCAGGTCGAGATCACGACCTACCGGTCGGAGGTCTACGAGGCCGACAGCCGCAAGCCGAGCGTGGACTACGGCGACAGCATCGACGGGGATCTTCGCCGACGCGACTTCACGGTCAACGCGATGGCGATCGAGCTGCCCTCGCGGGCCTTCGTCGACCCGTACGGCGGCATCGTCGACCTCGCCAACGGCGTACTCCGGACCCCGGGCACGCCCGAGGAGTCCTTCTCCGACGATCCGCTGCGGATGATGCGAGCCGCCCGCTTCGCCGCCCAGCTCGACTTCGCCGTCGACGAGGCCGTCGTGGCCGCGATGACTGCGATGGCCGAACGCATCACGATCGTCTCGGCCGAACGCGTCCGCGACGAGCTGGTCAAGCTGATCTGCGCACCTCACCCGCGGGCCGGACTGACCCTGCTCGTGGAGACCGGGCTGGCCGGCTACGTGCTGCCGGAGCTGCCCGCCCTCGCGCTGGAGCGCGACGAGCATCACCGCCACAAGGACGTCTACGAGCACACCCTGATCGTGCTCGAGCAGGCGATCGCCCAGGAGGGCCGGCTGGGTGGTGCACCCGACTTCGTCTCGCGCTTCGCCGCGCTGATGCACGATGTCGGCAAGCCGAAGACGCGGCGCTTCGTCGACGACGGCAGCGTCACCTTCCACCACCACGACGTCGTCGGTGCGAAGCTGACCCGCAAGCGGATGCAGGCGCTGCGCTTCTCGACCGAGCAGATCGACCAGGTGTCGAAGCTGGTGGAGCTGCACCTGCGCTTCCACGGCTACGGGACCGGCGAGTGGACCGATTCCGCCGTACGACGCTATGTGCGCGACGCCGGGGACCAGCTGGAGCGGCTGCACATCCTGACCCGCGCCGACTGCACCACCCGCAATCGCCGCAAGGCCGAACGCCTGGCCCGCACCTACGACGATCTCGAAGCGCGGATCGAGCGGCTCTCCGAGGAGGAGGAGCTGGCCGCGATCCGTCCCGATCTCGACGGCAACCAGATCATGGAGATCCTCGGGATCGGGCCCGGTCGCGAGGTGGGCACGGCGTACCAGCATCTCCTCGAGCTCCGCCTCGACCACGGTCCGATGAGCTACGACGAGGCGAAGGCCGCACTGCTGGAGTGGGCCGCCTCGCGTTAGCCGACCACGGCCGTCGGCTCGAGAACGTCGGCGAAGCCCGGAGAGCTGCTCCCGAGCTGACCCTTGTTGTTCTCGCCCCAGCACCAGACGATGCCGCCGGTCTTCACCGCGCAGGTGTGGTAGTCACCGGCGGACACGCTCGCCCAGTCCGTGTCCGAGCCGATCCGGATGGGTGTGCCCTGATCGGAGGTGGAATTGTTGCCGACCTGGCCGTGCAGGTTGTAGCCCCAGCACCACAGCTCGCCACCGGCGTCCACGGCACAGGTCTGGCCGCGGCCCGAAGCGATGTCCGTCCAGTCGGTCGCCGTTCCGACCTGCGCCGGCGTGAGCACATCGGCGGCGGTGTCGTTGACGGTCACACCGTTGCCGAGGCTGCCGTGATCGGTGATACCCCAGCACCACAAGGTTCCGTCCGTACGACGCCCGCAGGTGTAGCCGTACCCGATCGAGACCTCGGCCCAGTCGGTGTCGGTGCCGACCTGCGTCGGCGTGGTCGCGGTGTCACGGGTGCCGGTGCCGAGCTGGCGGCGGGCGTTGGCACCCCAGCACCAGAGCGTGCCGTCCGCCTTGATCGCACACCCGAAGTTGTAGCCCGTCGCGACCGAGACCCAGGTGCTGTCCGTGCCGACCCGGGCCGGTGCTGCCTGTGAGCCGCCCGCCATTCCCAGCTGGCCCTGGGTGTTGTCGCCCCAGCAGTAGAGCGCGCCGTCGGTGGTGACGCCGCAGGTCGACGTCCAGCCGGCGGCGAGCTGCGCCCATGCATGCCCGCCGGTGACCGCGACCGGCACGTTGGAATAGCCGCTTGCGGTCGGTGCGCCGAGCTCGCCGTCCGCGTCGGCGCCCCAGCAGTAGCCGGCGGTGCCGCGGAGTGCACAGGCATGGCGCTGGGTGACCAGCAGGTTGTTGCCGGTGGTGAGACCGGACCAATCGGCGGCGTTGCCGACCTGGGTGGGAGTCGGGGAGGGTGCGCTGTCTCCCACGGTGGAGCCGTCCCCGAGCTCACCACTGTCGTTGTAGCCCCAGCACCACAGGGTTCGATCAGACTTGATCCGGCAGGTGAACTGGCCGCCGGCGCCGACCTGGGTGGCCGGTTGGGGCGCCGAGTTGCCGATGGTGAGCGACAAGCTCCTCGCGGTCGCATTCACCCCGGTGGAGGTCTGCGTGAATCCCACCGTGAGCGGGAGCACCTGGGCTGCGGACGGCGTACCGGAGATGAGGCCGGAGGCCGGATCGAGGCTCAGGCCGCTGCCGGACAGGCCGGTGACGGACCAGGTCCCGGCAACTCCACCGGAGACGTGCAACTGCGCCGAGTACGGCGTACCGGCCTGTGCGTCGGGCAGGGCGGAGGTGAGGATCACCGGGGCGGGTGCGGCCGACACGTGGAGGTTCACCTGTACGGGCGCGGCGGCCAGGTGGGTGCTGGCCTGGGTGAAGCCGAGAGTCACGGCGGTGTCGCCCGCGGTCGTCGGCGTCCCGTGGAGCGTGCCTGTGGTCGGGTCGAGGACGAGCCCGGCGGGGAGCGGCGTCGCGGTCCAGGTACCGGCCGGACTGCCTGCGGCGGCGAGTGTCGTGGAGTAGGCCTGATCCTGCACCGCGTCGGGGAGCGAGCTGGTCGTGATCTGCGGCTTCGCCGGCACCGGCTTGGCGAGGACCGTGACGCTCACGCTCTTCGACGCGGCGGCGCGCAGCTTCTTCTTCGCCGGGGCGTAGGCCCGGAAGGTCGAGGTGCCCAGCCGGGTCGGCGTGTACCTCGCCGAATAGGCGCCCGACCTGGTGTGGGTGCGGGTGGTGGCGACGCGCGTCCAATGCGATCCATTGCGGATCTGAATCTGCACGACGCTGCGCTTCGGAGAACGGGTGAGCTTTCCGGAGAAGGTCACGGCGGCACCGACGCGGACCGTGGCCGGCGTACGCGTGAGACTGAGATGGCGCTTGGTCGGGTGCGCCGCACTCGCTGCCTGCGCCGCGGGTACGACGGCGACGGCCGCGGTCGCCGGTAGGAGGGCAGCCACGAGTGCGGCCGCCAAGGTGCGGGATGACATGAGGGCTCCAGAGGGGACGCGGTGACGACGCCCGAGCGCTGCTCTCGAATGTAGGCCGAGCCGTCCCCTCACGGCCAGACCCTGACGTGACCGCTGTCACTGCTGCGCCGGCTACTCGCGGGTAGCATCGCGGCAGCCCTCTCGGGCCCATCAGTTGCGGAAATCAGGAGGCAGCCATGCCACTCACCGACGTCGCCCCGATCGAGGCCAGCATCGAGATCGCGGCTCCGCCCGCGACGGTGTGGGCTCTCGTCTCCGACCTGCGCAACATCTCGCGCTGGAGCCCGCAGACGGCGAAGACCTTCATCCGCGGTGAGGTCAAGCCCGGCGCGAAGATGTTCAACATCAACCGCAAGGGCCTTCTCGTATGGCCGACCCAGGCGATGGTCAAGGTCGTCGAGCCCGAGAAGGAGATCGCCTTCAAGGTCCGCGAGAACTGGACGACCTGGTCCTTCACCCTCGAGCCGACTGCCGACGGCGGCACCCGGCTGACCGAGCGCAGGGACGCCTCGGAGGGCATCTCGGATCTCTCCGTGATGCTCACCAAGCGCTTCCTCGGTGGCATCGACGACTTCACCACGTCGCTGCGGACCGGGATGGAGCAGACCCTCGCGAGGATCAAGGCCGAGGCCGAAGCCTGAGCGGCTAGCACAAATCATCGAGGAAAACCTGCGGCATCCCGCGTAAGGTTCTCCGGGTGACGCCAAGCTGTCGGGGGACCTGAGTGTCTATAGATGCGGGACGTGAGGCGCGCGACTTCGAGGTCGAGGCGCCCACCGTTGCCGACCCCGTCGCGGTCGCCCGGGGCTCCTCGGCCATGCCCTGGTGGGCCCGCATCCACGTCGTACCCACGTGGTGGATGGAGCTCATCCTCATCGTGGTCTTCGACATGGTCTACGAGCACGTCCGCAACATGGTCCGGCTGGACCCGTCGCGCGCGATCGATCACGGACTCGACGTACTGCGGGTCACCGAGAAGCTGCACCTCAACTTCGAGCTCGCCGCCAACAAGCTGCTGATCGACCACCGGTGGCTCGCGCAGATCGCCAATTACGACTACTCGCTGCTGCACCTGCCACTCACCGCGGGCACGCTCGCATGGGTCTTCTGGAAGCACCGCGATGTCTATCTGCGGGTCCGCAATGTCCTGCTCGGTACGACGGTGCTCGGCCTGATCGGCTTCTACCTCTTCCCGATGGCGCCGCCGCGGCTGCTGCCCGGCGGTGAGTTCATCGACACCGTCGTCCACTTCAAGACGCTCTTCTCCTACGGCAACCCGAAGGTCGCCGACGCCACCAACCAGTTCGCGGCGATGCCGAGCCTGCACTGTGCGTGGGCGCTGTGGACCGGGCTCTGCTTCTTCTTCCTGGCGCGCAACAAGGTGGTGCGCGGCATCGGCCTGGTCTATCCCGTGTGGACCGTCTTCGTGGTGATGGGCACCGCCAACCACTTCCTCCTCGACGCCGTCGCGGGAGTCTCCTGCGTCGGGATCTCGGTGGCCATCGTGTGGCTCCTTGCCGGCCGATCCCCCTGGTCCAGGCCGGATCCGGTGATCGAGCCGATGATGCCGGAGGCACGCACAGCGCCCGACGCCGGATAGTCCACGACGATTCCGGGCCAAAACGCCGTCCGATAGCCCGATTTCGTCGTGGACTATCCCGGCAAGCCACCCGATCTCGTGCGAACATGTGTTCGATGCGCGGTGCTGCCACGATCCTGCACGCTGATCTCGACTCCTTCTATGCGTCCGTCGAGCAGCGCGACGACCCGCGCCTGCGCGGCCGGCCGACGATCGTCGGCGGAGGCATCGTGCTCGCCGCGAGCTATGAGGCGAAGCGATGCGGTGTCCGTACGCCGATGCCCTGCCGGGATGCGCTCCGGCTGTGCCCGGACGCGATCGTCGTACCCCCGCGGATGTCGGCGTACACCGAGGCGAGCAAGGCGGTCTTCGAGATCTTCCGGGACACGACCCCCCTGGTCGACGCGCTCTCGATCGACGAGGCCTTTCTCGAGGTGGGCGGTCTGGCGCGTCTCGTCGGTCCGCCCGACCTGATCGCCGAGAGGCTGCGCGGCCGGGTGCGCGACGAGGTCGGGCTGGCGATCAGTGTCGGCGTCGCGCGGACCAAATTCCTGGCCAAGGTGGCGAGTGCGATCAGCAAACCCGACGGCCTCCTGATCGTGCCACCGGACGGCGAGCTCGACTTCCTGCATCCGCTGCCGGTACGCCGCCTCTGGGGCGTCGGCGCGGTGACCGCGGAGGCACTCAACCGACGCGGACTGCACACCGTCGGCGATGTCGCCGCGATGCCGGAGGAGGCGCTGACCGCCATGCTGGGCAAGGGCTCCGGACGCCACTTGCATGCTCTCGCGCACAATCGGGATCCGCGGCCCGTCGAGACCGGACGGCGGCGGCGGTCGGTCGGCGCCCAGTCGGCACTGGGGCGGCGTCCGCGCAGCTTCGAGGAGATCGACGCGCGTCTGGCCGGCCTGGTCGAGCGGGTCGCGCGGCGGCTGCGCACCGGACACCGGCGCGCGCGGACGGTGACGGTCCGCTTCCGGCTGGGGGACATGAGCCGGTTGACCCGCTCGCACTCCTTCGCGGTCGCGACCGACCGCACGGATCTCTTCATCGACGCGGCGCGTGGACTCCTGCATCGGGAGCGCGGGCTGATCAGGGCGCGGGGGCTGACCCTCATCGGAGTCGCCGTCGCCAATCTCGAGGACGGTGCGGAGGTGCAGTTGCCCCTGCCCTTCGGCGATCGTGCGGAGGCGACACTCGACGCCACGCTCGACGACCTCAGGGATCGCTACGGCTCGGCGTCCGTCGTACGAGGTTCGCTGCTGGGGCGTTCGGTCGGGATCGAGGTCCCGCTGCTGCCCGACCACGTCGCCGAGCCGTGAGGCGGACATGCAGAAGGACCCCGGCCTGGTGGGCCGGGGTCCTTTGGTGAGCTCAGTTCTGCAGGCTCTTGGCGGTGTTGAGCACGTCGCCGGACTTCACCAGGTCGAAGAGACCGTAGATGAAGGCGATCAGCGCAACGAGGCCGATGTAGAAGCCGAAGCCGAGGGCTCCGTCCGAGAGCCGGACGATCACGAAGATCAGCACGAACAGGGCGGCGAGGGCGCTGATGCCGGCACTGGCCAGCGCACCCTTGGCGGCATCGAGCGGCAGCATGCCGAAGGACCGGGCTGCCTCGACGATCGCGGCGAGGATGACCAGGATCCACGCGAACGAGCCGATCTGGTGCCAGCCGCTCTCGTTGATGGAGCCGCCGCCGATGGACTGGCCGCCGAGGTTGTAGCTCGGGATGCTCACGTGGTACCAGGGCAGGAAGCTGCTGATCAGCAGTACCGCAAGCGATCCCAGCAGGATCAGCTGGCCGGTGCCGAGCTTCGCAGCCGCGGCGGCCGGGGACGACGAGGGGACGGGCGACTGGGGCGCCGGGTCCGGGTTGCTCATGTTTCCGCACTCCTTAGTTCTGTCGTCGGATGACGACGGATCGCGTCAACTCAACTGTGGCGCCCATCGGGTGTCAAGCCGAAAGGCCGCTCTCAACGGGTGACGACGGTTCTGCCCTGAAGCTGCCGGAAGGCGACCGCAGCCATGAGGACGGAGACCGGCAGCGCCACGAAGAGGCCGACGCCGCACAGGCAGGCACCGGCGATGAGGGTCACGGCGGCGAGCAGGGCGGTGACGAGGAGCGCACCGAAGTTCTTGGTGGTGAAGTTGACGGCCTCGCCGATCGCCGCGAAGGCGGACGTGCCGGAGGCCACGATGAAGTAGTTCGTGAACCAGGTCAGGAAGGCGACGATCACGCCCGGGATGATCAGCAGCGCGACACCGATCCCGACCAGGATGTTCACCACGATCGAGGCGAGCAGGACCTGGAGCTTGTCCCAGCCCTCGAACATCCCGCCGATGCTCACCGGCCGGCCGTCGACGGCGTCGAAGGCGCCCTTGATCAGGGCCGCGGTGAGCAGGGTGCTGATCACTCCGCCGACGATCTGGAGGATCATCTCCGAGGCGTTGAAGCTCGTCGAGTAGGTGAAGCTGCCGTCCGCGTTGGTCAGGTGCCCGTGGTTCGCCACCAGGAAGCCCAACAGGCTGAAGCCCACCGCGATGACGATGGCCAGGACGCCGAGCAGCAGGAAGGCGGCGGCGTGCTTCCCGAAGAGCCGGAAGCCGATCAGCCAGGCCTCTCCGGCCTCGTAGCGCGAGAAGGGCTCGGGCTGACCGGGGGCGGCGCCGTACCCGGGGTCACCCGGGCCGTCACCCGAGCCCGCATCACCGGGATAGCTCGGGTAGCTGGAGTACGACGTCGGGTTGTAGACCGGCGGCGGGGTGGGTGCGTCGCCGGACTCGGGCGGCTGCTGGTCGCTCATGTCGACTGACGCTAGTGGTCGGTGCGGATGCGCGTCCACGTCGCCGCTGCGCGACGGTCCCGAGACGCCAGTCGGGGCCGGAACCCGATGGGTTCCGGCCCCGAACTCACTGAAGAGAGGGCGAGCGAGGGCTCAGAGCGCTCAGCGCTCCACCTCGCCGCGGATGAAGGCCTCGACAGAGGCGCGGCCCTCGTTGTCCTCGCGCTGAACCGGCGGGGACTTCATGAGGTACGACGACGCCGACAGCAGCGGGCCGCCGATGCCGCGGTCCTTGGCGATCTT
>JASLCW010000043.1 GCA_030151765.1 Marmoricola sp. | reverse complement strand
GTCGCGTACGACGATCTCGAGGCCCTTGTTGAGGAAGGCCATCTCACGGATCCGGGTGGTGATCGTCTCCAGCGAGTACGTCGTCGTCTCGAAGATGTCCGGCGAGGCATAGAAGGTGATCGTCGTACCGGTGCGCTCGCCCGGCTCCATCGCGCGGATCTCTTCGAGCGGACCGTCGGGGACACCGACCGAGAAGCTCTGGCGCCACAGGTGGCCACGGTTCTTCACCTCGGCGATGACGTGCGTCGACAGCGCGTTGACGACCGAGATGCCGACGCCGTGCAGACCACCGGAGACCTTGTAGCCGCCGCCACCGAACTTGCCACCGGCGTGCAGCACGGTGAGGGCGAGGGTCAGCGCGGGGAGTTCCTGGCCGGGCGCGGTGTCGGTCGGGATGCCGCGGCCGTTGTCCTCGACCCGGATGCCGCCGTCGGCCTGGAGGGTGAGGACGATCCGGTCGCAGTAGCCCGCGAGCGCCTCGTCGACCGAGTTGTCGACGACCTCCCAGATGAGGTGGTGCAGGCCGCGCTCACCGGTCGACCCGATGTACATGCCGGGGCGCTTGCGAACCGCCTCGAGGCCCTCGAGGACCTGGATCGCGGACGCGTCGTACGTGGTCTGCTCGGCTCCGGCACCCCCGGCCGCCGTTGCGGCCTCGGTCACAGCATCTGTCACAGGTACAACCTCCACTCGACATGAAAAGAGCCGCCCCCTGCAGTGCCCGTCAACGGGGCCCATGTGAAGGGCGACATCACACTCGTCATTCTACCCACTGAGGGGCTCAGACGACGGATGTCGGCCCCGGGCTGTGGATAAACCTGGAGAAATGAGGCCCTGAGAGCCATTTCGCGGGGTCGAGGACGCCTCGGCGGACCCGTCTCCTAGTCCCCATACGTTCCGGACGCGGCTGAGGCGGCTCTGACGCGATTTCGAACCGGCGGACTCAGCCGTAGGTGTCGCGCGGGCCGCGGCCCTTCACCCGGAGGCGACCCCGCGCCCAGCTCGGCGCGTTGGGCCCGTGCACGTCGATGATCTCGACGGTCCCGTCACCGAGGACCTCGTTGAGCCGGCGGAGCAGGTCGGCCGCGAGCAGCCGCATCTGCGTGGCCCACGCCGTGGAGTCCGCGCGCACCACGAGCCGGCCGTCCGCGAAGGCCTCCGGCTGCACGTGCTCGGCGATCTCCTGGCCGACGATCGCCGACCACCGGCTGAAGACGCCGTGCACCCGCAGCTCGGTCTCCCACCCGTGCTCGGCGACGAACCTCCCGAGGGCCCGGTCGAGGGTCTGCGGGTCGCGGTCGTCGGGACGGGGTCCGGAGAAGGACGGGTCGATGCGCGCCCGCGACGTACGTCCGGTCTTTCCGGGCGTACGGCGCCGCTCCGCGCCGGTCCGGCCGGCCAGCCCGCGGGCGATCGACCGGGCGAGATCGAGTCCGCCCTCGTCGTGGACGACCTCGGGCTGCTGGTCCGGGACGAACTCGTCGGGCCCCTCGGCCTCCGGTCGGTCAGTCATCGGAGGTCACCCGGCCGTCGGCGATGCGATGCCGGCGGCCACGCAGCTGCGACGGAACATCCTCCGGTACGGCGGCCGTGATGATCACCTGCTCGGCGCCGGCCACCATCTCCGCGAGCTGCTCGCGCCGGCCGGAGTCGAGCTCGGCGAAGACGTCGTCGAGGATCAGGACCGGGTCGTCGGCCTCGCCGATGTCGGGCGCCCGGAGCAGGTCGTACGAGGCCAGCCGCATGGCCAGCGCGAAGGACCAGGACTCGCCGTGGCTCGCGTACCCCTTCACGGGGAGTTCGCCGAGCAGGCAGCCGAGCTCGTCGCGGTGCGGGCCGACGAGTGTGATGCCGCGATCCAGCTCGTCGCGCTGGCGCTCGGCGAGCGCCGCACGGAAGGGCTCCTCGTAGTCGGCCGGCCCGCCGGCGACTTCGGAGCCGACGGTGAAGGACGGCACGTAGAGGGTGAGGGCGTCATCGCGATGTGCGCCGCGCGCGACCGCCTCGTAGGACTTGCCGAGGACCGGATTGAGGTCACGCACCAGTTGGGCGCGGGCGCTCATGATCTGGCTGCCGAGGTCGACCAGCCGGTCGTCCCAGATCTCCAGGGTGGCGATGGCCGCACTGCTGGAGCCCCGAGCGACCGAGGCCGACCGGAGCAGGCTGTTGCGTTGCTTGAGGACGCGGTCGTAGTCGCTCTTCACGCCGGCGTACCGCGGGGTGCGCTGCACCATGAGCTCGTCGAGGAAGCGGCGGCGGTCCCCCGGGTCCCCCTTGACGAGGACGAGGTCGTCGGGGGCGAAGACGACGCTGCGGAGGATGCCGAGCAGTTCACGCGCACGGGGGAGCGGTGAGGAATTGATCCGGGCGCGGTTCGACTTGCCGGGGTTGATCTCGATCTCGAGCACCGCGCGGCGCTCGTCCTTGATCACCGCCGCGCGCACGATCGCCTGGTCGGCGCCCTTGCGGACGAGCGGTGCGTCACTGGCCACCCGATGCGAGCTCAGCCGCGAGAGATAGTCGATCGACTCGACGATGTTGGTCTTGCCCTGACCATTGCGACCGACCAGCGAGGTGACTCCCGGACCGAGCTCGATGTCGAGCGTGGGCCAGGAACGGAAGTCGTGGAGGCTGAGGTGGTCGACGTACAAGATCAGCTCTTGGGAGATGCCTGCGAATGCATCGCGTGACCACCGAACTGGTTGCGCATCGCGGCGATCGCCTTCATCGCCGGGCTGTCCTGCTGCCGCGAGACGAAGCGGGCGAAGAGGGCCGCGGAGATCGCCGGCGTGGGTACGGCGTGGTCGATCGCGGACTGCACCGTCCACCGGCCCTCGCCACTGTCGTCGGCGACGCCCTCGATCGCGGCGAGATCCTTGTCCTCCTTGAGGGCATTGACCAGCAGGTCGAGCAGCCACGAACGGATCACGGTGCCCTCACGCCACGAGTCGAAGACCTCGGTGACATTCTCGACGAGATCGACGGCCTGGAGCAGTTCCCAGCCCTCGGCGTAGGCCTGCATGATGGCGTATTCGATGCCGTTGTGAACCATCTTGGCGTAGTGACCGGCACCGGCCTGACGGCCGGCATGCACCCACCCGGAGTCGCCCTCGGGCTTGAGTGCGTCGAAGATCGGCTGGGCCAGGGCGATGTATTCGTCGGGGCCGCCCGCCATCAGCGCGTAGCCGTTCTGCAGGCCCCAGACACCGCCGGAGACGCCGCAGTCGACGAAGCCGATGCCGAGCGCACCGAGCTTCTCGGCGTTGATCGCGTCATCGGTCCACTTGGAGTTGCCGCCGTCGATGACCAGGTCGCTCTTGGCCAGCAGGCCGCCCAGTTCCTCGACCGTGGCGCGCGTCGGGTCGCCGGCCGGGACCATCACCCACACGATCCTGGGGGAGTCGGCCGGCAGCGCGGCAACGAGGTCCTTGAGGCTGGCTACGTCGGAGACATCGGGGTTGCGGTCGTAGCCGGTGACGGTGTGCCCCGCATTGCGGAGCCGGGTGCGCATGTTGCCACCCATCTTGCCGAGGCCGATGAGTCCGATGTGCATGCGCTACCTCCTGGTTTGTGGGGACGGCCGCCGCCGTTACCGCGGCGCCGCAGTCCGTCAGGACAGGAGACGCCGGGGCATCAACAGGTAGCGGAAGTCGTCACTTGCGGCGGCCTCGTCGGCCGGCACTCCCGACAGTACGACGGGTTTGGTCGACTGAGTGAACGACAGCGCCACCTCGTTGGTGGTGATCGCGGTGAGCCCGTCGAGGAGGAACTGCGGGTTGAAGCCGGTGGTGATCGCCTCGCCGTTGATGTCGGCCTCGATCGACTCGGTCGCCTTGGCCTCCTCGCCGCTGCCGGCGTCGAGGGTCAGGACTCCGTCGGCGAAGGCCATCTGCACGGCGCTGCTGCGGTCGGTGACCAGGGCGACGCGCTTCACCGAGTCGATGAGGGCGTCGCGGCTGACGGTGGCGACGGTCTGGTGCTCACTCGGGAAGAGCGACCGCACCTTCGGGAACTCGCCGTCGAGCAGCCGGGTCGTCGTACGGCGTACGCCGCCGGCGGCACTGCCCTCGAAACCGATGATGCCCTCGCCGGTGCCGGGCGCGGAGAGCGCGATGGCGATCTCGTTGCCGCCGGAGAGCGACTTGGCGGTGTCGGCAAGGACCTTGGCGGGGACCAGAGCGGCCGCGGTGATGTCGGTCGCGCCCGGGTTCCAGGTGAGTTCGCGCTGCGAGAGCCGGAAACGGTCGGTCGCGAGCATGGTGATCGACTCGCCCTCGAGCTCGAGCCGGACACCGGTCAGCACCGGGAGCATGTCGTCACGACCGGCGGCGGTGACCGCCTGACCGACGGCCTGGGCGAAGGCGTCACTGCTGACGGTGCCGCGGGCCTCGGGCATCTGCGGGAGCGTGGGGTAGTCCTCGACCGGCATGCACTGGAGGCTGAATCGGGCAGAGCCGCAGGTCAGCGTCACCTTCATGTCGTCGACCGAGACGTCGACGGGCTTGGCGGGCAGGGCCCGGCAGATCTCGGCGAGAAGCCGGCCCGAGACGAGCGCGCTGCCCTCGTCGGAGATCTCCGCGTTGAGGGTCGCGCAGGCGGAGGTCTCGTAGTCGAAGGTGGAGAGCTTCAGGGCGGCGTCGGAGTCGGTACCCGCTTCGATGAGCAGGCCGGCCATCACTGGGGAACTCGGCCGGACCGGCAGGGTGCGAGCGGTCCAGGCAACGGCGTCGGCGAGCACATCGCGCTCGACACGGAACTTCACTTCGTCATCCTCCTGAAGGGATACGGCGGCGGGGAGTCACACGAGGTGACCGGCTCGGGCCGCTCCGGGGTCTGCATCCTGCCACGAGCGAGCGTAGCGAGCGAGAGGTGTCTCCACGAAGAGGAAGCTTCGACGGAGTCGGAGCTTCCTCAAAGCGAGCGTAGCGAGCGAGAGCGGATTGTCGTTGCCGGACGGCGAGTGCCGTCGCGGGTGAGGCGTGAATGCACAGGTTGGAGCTTTGGTGGGGTTCGGAGCTCGGAGATGAGTAGATGGATTCAGTCGTAGTAGTAGGTGCGGTGGATTCTGTGGATTGCCGTCGTTTCCGCTGGTCAGTCGGTGATCCGGGCTGTGGAGCGACGGTGGACGACGACGGGCGTGAATGACAGGGTCCGGTGGACGACGGCGGGGCCTGTGATTCGGCGTACCGGCTTGTCCACAGGGAATCCCCAGCGACTCCCCAGATCGAGAGTCGGCAAATCACAGGATCCGAGCGCGTGCTCAGGCCTGCTTGGCCTGTTGCTTGATCCGGGTGGTGAGCTCGGTGACCTGGTAGAAGACATTGCGTCGCTCGGCCAGGTCCTTGCGGATCCGGCGGTCGGCATTCATGACCGTGGTGTGGTCGCGGCCGCCGAACTGCTGGCCGATCTTGGGCAGTGACATCTGGGTCAGCTCGCGGCACAGGTACATGGCGATCTGGCGGGCGGTGACCAGGGCGCGCGTACGGCTCGGGCCGCAGAGGTCCTCGATCGTGTAATTGAAGTACGACGCGGTCTGGGCGATGATCAGGCCGGCCGTGACCTCCGGCTCGCCACCCTCGGGGATCAGGTCCTTGAGGACGATCTCGGCGAGCGTCACGTCGACGTCCTGGCGGTTGAGACTGGCGAAGGCCGAGACCCGGATGAGCGCACCTTCGAGCTCGCGGATGTTGGTCTGGATCCGGCTGGCGATGAACTCGAGCACGTCCGGCGGCGCGGACATCCGGTCGGCGGCGGCCTTCTTGCGCAGGATCGCGATCCGGGTCTCGAGGTCGGGCGGCTGCACGTCGGTGA
>JASLCW010000026.1 GCA_030151765.1 Marmoricola sp. | reverse complement strand
TGGTGAGTTCGTCGGCGCCGAGATGGATCCGCCCCGCGCTCGGGCGCAGGAGCCCGCCGAGCAGCGTGAGCAGGGTGGACTTGCCGGCGCCGGAGGGACCGAGCAGGCCGACGAATTCCCCGGCGGCGATGTCGAGCGAGACGCCCGAGAGCGCGGCCACGTCGCGGCCCTCGGTGCGATAGATGTGCACGAGTTCGCGGGTGGAGACGGCGAGGCCGGTTCCGGTGGGAGTCAGCGCGTGTGTCATGAGGCCTCACTCAGCCGGTCGAACTGCGCCCGCGCGGCGACCCTGCGGGCGAGCAGTCGCGCGGCGGCCAGCAGGACGACAAGGGTGGCGAGGGCGGTGCCGCCGATCACCGCCCAGGCGGGCGTCAGGTCGAGCGTCGTCAGCGGCGGCTGGTGCGCGAAGAGCGGGACCTGGTCGATGGCGAGCCAGCAGGCGAGGATGCCCGCCCCTGTCCCGACGAGAACCGCGACGAGGACGGTCGCCGTCTGTGCGAGGAGCGTGGCGCGGAGCAGTTGCCGCCGAGGCAGTCCGTTGAGCTGGAGTGCGGCCAGGTCGCGCGCCGTGGTCCGCCAGCCGGTCACCGCGAGCACCACCATCGCGAGCAGGGCGATCAGGAGGGTGATCACGCCGATGATCAGCGCCAGGGTGAGGCTCCAGGCCGCGACGGAGTCGTCGTACGTCGACCGCTGCGCGGCCACGGTCGTGTCCTCGACGACCGTGACGCCGTGGTCGGCGAGCGCCTTGGAGACCAGACGGTCGAACTGCCGGTCGGCATCGCTGAGCCAGACCTGGACCTGATTGCTCGGATCGAGCAAGGCACCGCGCGCGAGCGCGTCGAGGTCGACGACGAGGCTGCTGCGATCGGCCGTGGGGAGGTGCGGGGCGCGGGCGACGATGTCGGTCGGGCGCAGCTGTCGGTCGACGCCGAGGACGGACGGGTCTGCGCCGGTCGTACCGGGCCCGGAGGCGAACGCGGGCACGGTCGTGGGCATCCACGCGCTGGCGAGGATGAAGCTGCTCGACCCTCCGGTGACGACCCTGACGGTGAGCCCGGCTGCCGTGGCCGAGGTGGCGCGGATCGACGCGCCCAGTGCCGGTCGCACGGTGGGCCAGTTCGCCGCCGTGCCCCATTCGGTGGTGCTGTCGCCCCGGATCGGGCCGAGGGTGAGCGAGCCGGACCAGTTCGCGCCCGGAGAGGTGCCCACGGTGACGCCGAGGACGGTGCACCCGCCGGCACAGGGGACCAGGCTGCTCAGCGTCGGGCTGCCGGCGGAGTGGTGCACATTGCCGAAGGCGACGACCGCCGTGGTGCCGTCGGTCTTGAGGAGGCGCAGCCCGATCGCGAGCGAGCCGGCGCGCTGCGGCAGCCGGGAGCTGTCGACGCTGAAGGTCAGATGATCCCCGGCGACCCGGACCGGCGGCGCGGTGTCCGGTACGAGACGACTCCACGGGAGCTCCCTGGCGGCCGCGCCGAGCAGGGCGATGCGGGGGAAGGCCGCGGGGTCGACCGCGAGGGTGCTGGGCGCGGTACTCCCGCCGAGGGGTCGTACGACGGTCACCGCGGTCGCCCGCCGCCCCCTCGGATCGACCGTGGCCAGTGCCTTCTGCACATCCGCGAAATTGAGGGTGGTCGTCGTCAGGACCCGCGGTGCCCCGATCACCTGCTCGGCCACGGACTGGCGGTTGGTCACCCCGACCGACCAGGCGTTACCGAAGAAGACGAGGAAGGCGGCCGAGAGGGTGAGCATGGTGATGGTGCGGCGGGCCCCCGGGCGGCGCGCGGCTTCGAGCGCGGCGAGACCGCGCACGACCCTTCCCTTGGAGAGTGCCCGGCGACCGATCAGCGCTGCGGCCGGCGTGACGGCATGACCGAGCAGCAGTCCGGCGAGAAGGGCCACGAGTGCCGGACCGGCCAGTGCGAAGTCGCGGCCGAGGCCGCCCACTGCGAAGGCGATCACGCCTGCCGTCGCCAGGGTGACCAGGACCGTGTCGAGGACGGTCCACTGCCAACGGTGCCGGGGCGGGACCCGGCGGAGCAGCCGGTCGACCGGCTGGCGGGCCAGCCCGCGTGCCGCGAGAACGGTGAGGCCGGCGATGCAGACCGCCGCCGCGACGAAGGCCAGCCAATAGGCACGAGGCAGGTCGAAGGGCGCGGTGGGGAGCAATGTCTTCCGGACCAGGGCCGCGGCCGCAATGCCGCCGGC
This sequence comes from Marmoricola sp., assembly GCA_030151765.1. Taxonomy (GTDB): domain Bacteria; phylum Actinomycetota; class Actinomycetes; order Propionibacteriales; family Nocardioidaceae; genus Marmoricola. The sequence goes on along the minus strand of JASLCW010000026.1, from coordinate 7,680 downwards.
GGCCCCGACGACGACGCCCGCCTCGACCACGGGGAGGAGCTCGCCGAGGAGCAATCGGGTGGTCGCACGCCGGCCACGACCACGGAGCCGGGCGAGCGCGACGTCCGGACGACGTTGGTCCATGGCGGCGCCGAGCACCTGCCAGAAGACGACGAGGGTGAGCAGGACGAGCTGCAGCATCAGGAGCGGCACGATGCGGTCGGCCTGCTCCTGTTGGGTGTGGATGTCGGCCACGATGTCGCCGATGTTCGAGGTGGCGGAGACCTCGCCCCGGCTCTGGTCCGCGCGGACGCGGTCGTCGAAGCGCGCGAACTGCCCGGGGATGGCGAGCAGGTTGTGGACGTCGGCGCCGCTGGCTCGGAGTCGGAAGATCGCGGTGCTGGACATGCCCTGCAGGGTGGGGGACATGGAGGTGAAGGTCGACTCGACGGTGAGCCAGTCGTCGTGCCCGATCTGCCGGCCGCTCGGCAGGCCGGACATGCCGACCGGGTAGTGGAGATCCCAGTAGGCACTCCGCTTGATCCGGTACGCGCCGACGACCCGGAGATTCACCAGCGCCGGCACGCCGGTCTCGATGGTGACTCCGGGGACCGGGATCGAGGCGCCGACGCGGATGCTGGCCAGGCGCAGGTCGGCCTCACTCACGATGATCTCGCCGGCCTGTTGCGGGCACCTGCCGCGCAGGATCGTGACATGGGCACAGGAGTCGACCAGCCACTCGACCTGACCGGTGAGGTTGTACGGCGGCACGTCAGCCTGCCCGGACCGGCTCAGCGTCGGCTTCTCGTAGGAGCGGCGCAGCGAAGCGGGCGGGAGCACGGCCAGATCGGCGGGGCTGAGCGCGGCCACGGTACGGCCGGAGTCGTCGGTGGAGGGCTGTGAGACGAGTTGGAGGGCGGTCGTGAGGACGGGGGCGTGCCGGACGTCCAGATGGGAGACCGCCTGGGCCATCGCGACGCTGTACAGCGGGGCGAGCGTGCTCAGGAGCGTCGCGGCCGCGGCCAGCAGCGCGAGCGCGAAGGCCTGCACCGGACGGTGTCGCACCGCCCGGCGGGTTTCCTCGCCGAGAATCCGCATCGCCCGCCACCCTACGAAAGATCGGGAGTCGATGTGGTCACGACTTAGGTACTTCTTCCGATGTGTCGGGCTACCTCAGGAGCCGATCGTTGAGGAATGCTGCCTTGCACCTCCGCCCCCGACCTCTTCTTCGCCGAGCATCCCGGCCCGCTCGCCGAGGCCAAGGAACTGTGTGCCGCCTGCCCGGTTCGCGATGTCTGCTTCGCTGGTGCGCAGGAGCGTCGCGAGGCCTACGGCGTGTGGGGCGGCGAGATCTTCGTGAACGGCGCCGTGGTCACCACGAAGCGTGGTCGCGGCCGGCCCCGCCGTGCCGCGTGAGTACGCCGGCGCGGCCGGTGTGACCTTTCCCCGGGTTTCGCTGTGTTTGAAGAGGCGTTCACGACGGTAGGTTCTCGTCGGGTCATCGTGTCCACGATGACGGTGTGAGGTCGCGGCGGGGCCGCGACCACCGATGACGTAACAGTGAGGGGAACCATGATCAACAAGCCCGGACACAAGCTCGCGGCCGCCTTCGCCGGCAGCGCCTTGCTGCTCACCGCCGCCTGCGGGGGTGGCGGCGGTGGTCGTCCGTCGACCGCGGACCTGCAGAAGGCGCTCTCGAAGGGCACCGACAGTGTCTTCGGGTCGGCGATGTCGAGTGTTCCGAAGGACGCGATGAACTGCATCGCCAAGGCGCTGCACGACTCGAAGCTCTCCGACAGCGCGCTGCGCGCGATCGTGGACAACAAGAAGGACTACAAGGGCAGCAAGGCCGACACCACGGCGCTCGAAGGTCTGCAGAGCGATGTCATGAAGTGCGCCACTGACGCAGCGAAGTAGTCACGACCCCAGCGGTCGATCACGACCCGGGGAGGTCACGTGCAGGTCACGGTCCTCCCCGGGTCGTTGTCATGTGGCGTGGACCACATATATGTTCGCGGCGAAAACATAACCGCACGGGTCGACTCCGTGCGTCGAGGAAAGGCGCGATCACATGTGGAAGACCACAGCTGGCCTGGCGACCCTCGGGGTTGCGGCCGCGCTCACGCTGACGGCTTGCGGATCCAGCGGTAGCGGCAACAACAGCAGCAGTAGCGGCGGCAAGAGCTCGGGGGCGTCGTCGGTCCAGGTCGGAGTGATCCTGCCCGACACCACCTCGTCGACCCGCTACACCCTGTACGACAAGCCGCTCCTCGAGCAGGCCTTCCAGACCGCCAACATCAAGGCGGATGTCCAGAACGCGCAGGGCAGCACCAGCAAGTTCGCCTCGATCGCGCAGAACATGATCGGTGAAGGCGTCAAGGTGCTGATCATCGACTCGATCGACCCGCAGTCCGGCGCCGGCGTCGAGAAGCAGGCCGCGGCCGCGGGCGTGAAGGTGATCGACTACGACCGGGTGAACCTCGGTGGCAGCGCGGGCTACTACGTCTCGTTCGACAACGAGGAGGTCGGCAAGCTGCAGGCCCAGACACTCGTCAAGGCACTCGACAAGCTCAAGGACCCGCGCATCATCATGATGGACGGCGGCACCGACGTGGACAACAACGCGGTGCTCTTCAAGAAGGGCGCGCACGAGGTGCTCGACCCACTGCAGGCCCAGGGCAAGCTCAAGATCGTGAACGAGCAGGTCGTCAAGGGCTGGGACGTCGACAACGCGGCCCCCGCCTTCCAGCAGGCGATGACCGCCGTGGGCGGGAAGGTCGACGGTGTCGTCGCCGCCAACGACGACATCGCCAACGCCGTCATCGGCGTCCTCAAGACGAACGGGCTCGCCGGCAAGGTCGCCGTCACCGGCCAGGACTCGGGCGTCGAGGGCCTGCAGAACATCATCAAGGGCCTGCAGACGATGACGATCTTCAAGGACGTCAAGCTCGAGGCGGCCGCGGCGGCGAAGCTCGCGATCGCCCTGATCCAGGGCACCGACCCCGCGTCGGCGGGCGTCACGCTGACGAACTTCACCGACCCCAACTCGGCCAGCCACAAGATCCAGGCCGTGCTGCTGAGCCCGGCGGTGATCACGAAGGCCAACATCGGTGACGTGATCAAGGCCGGGGCACTGACGAAGGCGCAGATCTGCAAGGGCATCGCCGCCGACTGTGCGAAGGTCGGCGTGTCCTGATCCGTGACGACGGTGGCCGTGCGGACAGGAGACGCACGGCCACCGTCTCCGGTGTCCGAAACCTGCGGAAGGCGACGCTCGTGTCCGAACCGATCCTCGAGATCTCGAAGCTGAACAAGAGCTTCGGCCCTGTGCATGTCCTCCATGACGTCGACTTCAGGGTCTATCCCGGCGAGGTGACCGCCCTGGTCGGCGACAACGGTGCCGGCAAGTCGACGCTGGTGAAGTGCATCGCCGGCATCAACGGCTACGACAGCGGCGAGGTCAGCTTCGAGGGCAAGCCCGTCGTACTGGACGATCCGCGGGTCGCCACCGGACTCGGCATCGAGTTCGTCTACCAGGATCTCGCCCTGGCCGACAATCTCGACATCACCCAGAACATGTTCCTCGGTCGCGAGATCCGCCGGTTCGGTTTCCTCGCCGACGGCGAGATGGAGCGCAAGGCACGCGAGGAACTGGCCAGCCTCTCGGTCCGCACGGTCTCGTCGGTGCGCCAGGTGGTCGCCAGCCTGTCCGGCGGCCAGCGGCAGACGGTGGCCATCGCGAAGGCCGTCCTCTGGGACAGCAAGGTGGTCTTCCTCGACGAGCCGACGGCAGCGCTGGGCGTGGCCCAGACCCGCCAGGTGCTCGACCTCGTACGGCGTCTCGCCGACCAGGGCCGCGGTGTCGTGCTGATCTCGCACAACATGAACGACGTCATGGAGGTGGCCGACCGCGTGTGTGCGTTGTACCTCGGTCGGGTCGCGGCAGAGGTGCAGGCCAAGGAGAGCTCGACCTCCCAGATCGTCGAGCTGATCACGACCGGTCGCAGCGGCGACATCGGACTCTCGGCCGCCGCGGCCGACAAGAGCATCTAGGGAGGCGCAGCGATGAGTACAACGGAGCGAGCCGGTGAGTTCTCTCTCGACGTCGAGCGCCGTTCGATCGCGAGCGCCGTCCGCGAGTGGGCGGGACGGCTCCGCGGTGGCGACCCGGGCGCGCTGCCCTCCATCCTCGGCATCGTCGTCCTCGGCATCATCTTCAGTCAGGTCAGCTCACGCTTCCTGACGTCGTACAACATCGGCAACCTGCCCGGGCAGGGCGCCTACATCGCCGTGATCGGCCTCGGGCTGGTGTTCGTCCTGTTGCTGGGCGAGATCGACCTCTCCGCGGGTACGACGGGCGGTATGGCGGCCGGCTTCGCGGCGCGTGCGATCTTCTCCGGTGACCTGCACAAGGCGCTCGACGGCGGCGTCTATTGGGGCCTGATCGTCTTCCTCGCGCTCGCGCTGGCGCTGGCCGTGTGGCTGAAGGCATGGAGCGGCGCGGTCGTGATCCTCGTCGGGATCGTGCTCATCCTGACCAATCTCGACCAGCACGTCGGATGGGCCATCGTGGCCGCGGTCGGCATCGGCGCGGCCGTCGGCACCTTCACGGGCTTCCTGGTGGCGAAGGTCCGGATCCCGAGCTTCGTCGTGACCCTGGCGCTCTTCCTCGCCTGGCAGGGCGTCCTGCTGTTCGCGCTGAACTCGCAGTCGATCGGCGTCACCGACTTCGCGCTCTGGAACGGCCTCACCCAGAAGAACCTCTCGCCGACCTGGTCGTGGGTGTTCACGATCGTGGTGCTCGCCGGATACGTCGGCTACACCGTGCTCAAGTCGATCACGGCACAACGGCACCACCTGGCCGCGGACAGCCTTCAGCTGGTGCTGGCCCGAGGCGGGGTGCTCGGTGCCATCGGCATCGTGCTGACCGTGCTCGCCAACCGCAATCGCAGCGCCAACACGAATGTCGTCATCGAGGGCATCCCGTGGGCCGCGGTGATCGTCGTCGTGCTGATGATCGCCTGCACCATCGGGCTGTCGAAGACGCAGTGGGGACGGCATCTCTATGCGACCGGCGGAAACGCCGAGGCGGCGAGGCGCGCAGGCATCGACGTCATCCACGTCCGGGTGACCGCCTTCATCCTGTGCTCCTCGTTCGGCGCCTTCGGCGGTGTCCTGCTGGCCTCGCAGTCCTACTCGGTCTCCCTGGACCTGGGGGCCGGGAACATCCTGCTCTTCTCCGTCGCGGCCGCGGTGATCGGCGGCACCTCGCTCTTCGGTGGCCGCGGCAAGCCGCGCGATGCCGTCCTCGGCGCGCTGGTGATCGTGATCATCCCGAACGGGCTGGGGCTGAAGCAGAATCTCGGACCGCAGTACCAGCAGGTGATCACGGGCGTGGTCCTGCTGGTGGCGGCGGCGGTCGACGCGATCTCGCGGCGGCGTACGGCGAAGCTCTGATGAGCATCGTCGCGCGACCGGACGACATCCGGTCGCACAACCTCTCGCTGCTGCTCGGACACCTGCATCGTCACGGCGAGCAGACCCGGGCGGCACTGACGCAGACCCTCGGGATGAGCCGGTCGACGGTGGGGGCACTCGTCGCCGACCTGACCGCACTCGGCCTGGTCGAGGAGATCGTCCCCACTGGGGGTGCCGGCGTGGGTCGTCCCTCGCACTATGTCGTCCCGCACCACGAGGGCCCGATCTCCTTCGGAGTCGACGTCGACCCGCCGGCGGTCGTGGTGGCGGCGATGGGCATCGGCGGCGTGCTGCTCTCGAGGGTCGAGGTAGCACTGCAGGACGACGTCGACCACATCTCGCCGGAGAGTGTCGTCGACGCGATCCGCCGAGGAGTCGCTGCCGCCTGGCAGGAGGGCCGACCCGGAGCGACCGCCTGCGGGATGGGTGTGAGCGTGCCGGGAACCGTCAACCGGCGTACCGGGCAGATCGACGACGCTCCCAACCTCGGGTGGCGCGATGTCGACCTGCGCGGCCTGCTCGCCGGCCATCTGGACGGCTTCCCGATCACGCTGGGCAACGATGCCGACCTGGCGCTGCTCGCCGAACACCGCCGCGGCAGCCTGCGGGAGTGCGCCGACGCGGTCTTCATGATGGGTCGCCGGGGCGTCGGTGCCGGGCTCATGGCCGACGGGCGCGCATTGCACGGTCGCTCCGGACATGCCGGCGAGATCGGCCACAACACGATCGACCCCGGCGGGCCGCTCTGTCACTGCGGGAACCACGGCTGTCTTGAGGTGTACGTCGGCGAGGCGGCGATGCTCGCCCTGGCCGGTCGTGACGAGCCGGTGACCCGGCCGGCGATCGACGCTCTCTTCGACGATGCGCGCGGGGGAGACGACGCGGCGATGACCGGTGTCCGGGGAGTCGTCGATCCACTGGCCCGGTCGATCGCCAGCCTCCACAACACGCTGAGCCCGGAGCGCGTCGTCCTGGGCGGATCGCTAGCCGGCGTCGTCGAACTACTGCCCGACGAGCTCACCGCCGCCGTCGCCGGCTACTGCTTCGACCTGCGCGGCGACCCGGGCCTCGTGGCCCCCGAGCTGGGTCAGGACTCGGCGCTTCGAGGTGCCGCGGAGCTCGGCTTCGCCAGTTTGCTGGCGGATCCGCTGGCGGCGGTTGGGCGCCGGTGAATAGTGCTCCACATTTGTGATACCACCGCGGTATCATCAAGTCATGGCTATGACACTTCGACTCAGCGAGAACGAGACCCACGCTCTGCGTGTGCGCGCGGAGAGCGAAGGGCGATCGATGCAGGAAGTGGCGCGCATCGCCATCCGGGAGTACGTCAGTGGGCGCTCCGATCGCCTCGCCCAGGCGATCGGGCGCATTCGGGACGAGGACGCGGAGTTGCTCGATCGGCTCGGAAGCTGACGAGTGGAGGTCGACTACCTGAGCCTCGAGGACATCCTCGAGGTGGCGGCAGGGGTGCTGCCTGAGGTGTTGATCCGGGAGATCGGCCTGCTGGCGTCGGCGGCCGCCCGACCGCAGAGCAGCGCTTTCGGAGAAGACGCCTATCCGGACCTTGAGACGAAGGCCGCAGCGCTGATGCACACGCTGGCCAGGAACCATCCCTTGGACGATGGCAACAAGCGCCTCGCTTGGGCGGGCACTCGAACCTTCCTCATCCTGAACGATGCCGACATGACCTACACGGTCGACGACGGCGAGTCACTGGTGACCGGTGTGGCTACCGGCGAGCTTGACGTGCCGGACATCGCAGACTGGATCCGCAGGCACCGTCAAACGAGATAACCCTGGGTACGGCGCAGTTCCTCGGCGGCGCGGGTGACGACGCGGTCGATGAGTTCCTCGCAGGTCGGCAGGTCGTCGATCACGCCGACCACCTGTCCGCTCGCGAGTACGCCGGCCGCCGGGTCGCCCTCGACCAGGCCCGCCTTGAGCATCATCGGGGTGTTCGCGGCCAGAGCCATCTGCGCGAGGGAGCGGCCCTGGTTCTTCTTCATCTCGCGGCCGTCGCGAAGCATGTCGAGCCACGACATCCTCGCCTGGCGGCGGAACTCCAGGGTGCGGCGCATCGTGGGGCCGAGGCGGCGTACGGCGCTGGTCTCCTCGACGGACTCGACGAGGGGAGTGCGCAGCATCCGGTGCGGCATGCCGTCGACCTTGGCGGTGACGACGGTGCCGTTCAGGTCGGCCTCGAGATAGCGCTGCTTGACCGCC